>CAJMMS010000024.1 GCA_905214675.1 uncultured bacterium | reverse complement strand
AAAAAGCGATTGACAGCCTGGAATATGAATATCAGAAAGAAGATATTAAAAAATACATCCAGACAAAAGAACAGGTCAAGATACTGCTTCTGGATCAGGAAAACAGCGGAGTCACTCAGCTTCTGGAATATATGGGAGAAGAAGAGACAGACATGTATGTCCGTTCCGCAGGACTGCATCCTTCCGGAAAAATAGAGAAGTGGGTACTGGACATCCTGCTGAAAGAAGATGACATCACACGTTACCAGTGTTCCTCACCGATAGAAGAACTATGTACGTATGATTATCTGGTTCCGGTAGGAATCCATCTCGATGAAAAAGCATATCCATTTCAGAGAATTTATACAAGATATCAGGATTTTAATAAGAAACAGATCAGCCGGGAAGAAGCAAAAGAGATGATATGCCAGATAGAAGCAGATTTGGAAAATGGAAAGGAATGTAGAGAGTGCAGGTTATAGCAACGGTGATGATTGCAGTAACAGAAAAATGCAGGGATGATATAAGAGAAAAAATAGAGCAGATCATGCGAAAAGCAGGAGCAAAAGAAGAGTGGGCGATTCTTTCGGGAGTGAAAACGACATATTACCAGTTTACAGGAAACCAGAATGATCCACTGATAAAAATGTATTTTGAACTGAGCCGGAGAAGATACCGGGGCGTTGGATGCTGGGGGATTTCCTATTATCCACAGTATACACCGGAAGAAAGAAAACAGACAGCCGGATATTGGCTTCAGGGAGGAATTATTTGTTATGTGACAGACAGATATGACAAATACAGCAGGAAATGGTGCGATGTATGTCATGATTATGCAGGAAAGAAAGAACCGATGCTGCTGAAGAGAAGTAAAACGATGGAAGCCGAAAGAATGGAAAAAAAGATCTATCAGACGGCAGGATTTGCAATGGGCGGTGAGTTTCTTGTCTCAGAAGGAATGTATCAGTATCTCTTGAAAAATGGAGTTTCCAGGGACAATTTTATACCGGCATATTTTGGTGGCAGAAAAAAGGAACTGGCATGTTATCAGATAAAGCCGGTACATGTCCTTCCAAAGGGAAGTATTCAATATGGAAATTGTAAAGAAACACCGATATGTCCCAAATGTGGAAATGGAAGGCTGGTAAGAGAAACAGCTTTGGAACATTATGAAGGATCGTATCTGGATATGACTCAAATAGATTTCACAAAAGATTTTTACGAATCATTCGAATATGTTCAGGGATGTAAAATGACGATTGTAAGTCTGCAAATATGGAAGTTATTGAAAGAAGCGGATAAGAAGATCGATGCGTTTCCATTATTTCCACGAATCATGAAAGAAGGAATGGAGCAGTCGGCAATGCTCTGAGAGGAAAAAAATGGAAATTGATGAATTTAAAAGATATGTTGAAAAACAGAAATCTTTCCTGATTTTTGGAAAAAAGAACAAGTACGAAATAAACATTACGTGGCTTAAGAAGAAAAAGCGATACCTGGTTCATATGGACAAAGATTATTTCTGTAAAAGCAGCGAAGAAATACTGGAATTGTTCTATTGCGGATATTCTCTGGAAAAATGGATAAAAGAAGGAGAAGCTCTGCTTTGTATCCGGGATGAGAAAGCAGAAGAATTTGCAGTTCAAAAGTATATAGCTTCTTACTACCAGGAACGATGCAGGAAAAAGTTAAAGCAGGGATATCGTAAAAATACGAGAGAGGCTTTCTGGGAGTTTATGGCAAAAAGACCGGAAATATTAAATCAAAATACCGTGAAAGTGATATCTGAAAGCGAATTTAAAAACGCATTAAAACAGGCAGACAGTAAAACTCCGGGTTATATGATTGGAAGCAATGGCTGGTTTGAGGATTCTTTTTATGCAGGAGAAATGAAAACATTAGCCATGTATGCGGAAAAGTATCTTGAAGTGCTGGATTTTAGCATGATTTTCAATGAAAAAGGTGGTATCTTGCAATATGTTACTTCAGATGATGGCGCGGTAGAGAGGGTATACTGCCATTTGATTTGAGTAACTGCAATTATTCGGTATAGGTCGAAGAATAAAAATCTAAAAAAACTGTAAAATATCAAGATGACTCCTGTCATTTGTAAAAAAGTATGTTATGATAGAAAGCATAAAATCAAACAGGAACATTCTGTTCCGGGACTGCCATTTAAATCTGGCATGTCAGAATCCCTAAATGTTGAAAAAGCTAACAGAATATTTTATAATGACAGGAGAAATGAATGGAAAATGAACTTTCAAGAGCCATAGCTTCGGCAGATGTGAAAGTACGTTACGATACACAATGCAAACGTGTTTTAAGTCAGAAAGAAATCCTTGCACGGATTCTGGCACGTACAGTCAGAGAATTTGTCGGAATGTCTATAGCAGAAATCATACCCTGCATAGAAGGGAGACCGGAGATAGCAACGATATCCATTGATCCAGGGAAAACAAATCAAAAAAGAGGACTGCATATGGAAGCAGGGCAGAGGATTGCAGGACTTGCAAATGAAGATAAAGTAGCAGATGAAGGAGAAATCTATTACGATATTCGATTTTACGTACATATTCCAAATGAAGAAGGACATATTCGCATGATTGTGAATCTGGAAGCGCAGAAATCATACTATCCAGGATATGAGATCGTGACAAGAGGAATTTTTTATGATGCCAGGATGATTTCAGCACAGCTTGGAACAGAGTTTGAGCATTCAAAGTACGATGATATGAAAAAGGTGTATTCTATCTGGGTTTGCATGCAGGCGCCGAAGAAGATTGGAAATGCAATATCAGAATATTCTATAAAAAAGCAGGATATTATCGCCGGGCTGCCGGACAGACCGGGATCATATGATAAGTTGTCGGTGGTGATCATTGCACTAAACGAAAAAGTGGAAACGAACGATGAACTTATTGGAATGTTAAATACACTGTTTTCGGAACAAAAAACTTATCAGGAAAAGAAAAAAGAGCTGGAAGAAATATATCAGATGAGAATGGACAATGAGTTGGGAAAGGAGATGAATCTTATGTGTAATTTATCAGATCTGGTGATAGAGCGTGGAATTGAGAAAGGGATTGAATCTGGAATTGAACAGAAAAATTACAATCTCGCACAGATGATGCTTCAGGAGGCGGAACCGACGGATAAAATCATGAGGTATACAGGGTATTCCCTGGAGAAGATAAAGGAGATCGCACAGGAAATGGGAAAAGTCCTGCCGCTTGCTTGACAGCTTGAAGCTTGCTTGTTAAAATAGCGGTTGTTTGAACGCAGATCGCGAAGCGGCTGCGTTTATGAGCAAGATGAGCAGGCAGTGAAAATAGATTGCGAGTATCGGATCTACAGATAATAAGCAGTCTTACAGGATAAAACAGACCAAGAGAACAAGAACATGGAGGAAGTACAGTGGCTGATATAGCAAGTGAAATTAAAAGAAGAAGAACTTTTGCGATCATTTCGCATCCGGATGCCGGAAAAACGACGTTGACAGAGAAATTTCTGCTGTATGGAGGTGCGATCAATCTGGCAGGTTCCGTAAAGGGAAAAGCAACGGCACGCCATGCAGTTTCGGACTGGATGGAGATTGAAAAAGAAAGAGGTATTTCGGTAACTTCCTCCGTGCTGCAGTTTAACTATGATGGCTTCTGTATCAATATTCTGGATACACCGGGACATCAGGACTTCTCTGAGGATACGTATCGTACGCTGATGGCAGCGGATTCGGCGGTTATGGTCATTGACGCTTCCAAAGGTGTAGAAGCACAGACCAGAAAGCTTTTTAAAGTTTGTGTGATGCGCCATATTCCGATTTTTACCTTTATCAATAAAATGGACCGTGATGCCAACGATACCTTTGATCTGCTCGATGACATCGAAAAGGAGCTTGGCATTGCGACCTGCCCGATCAACTGGCCGATCGGCTCCGGAAAGAATTTCAAAGGTGTTTATGAGCGTGGAAGCCAGAAAATTACGGTGTTTACCGATACCGAAAAAGGTACCAAAGAAGGCGAGGCAAGAGAGATCCCGCTGGATTCTCCGGAGCTGGATGAGATCGTGACAAGTGACCAGAAAGCCCAGCTTCTCGAAGAGATCGAGCTTCTGGACGGAGCAAGTGCAGAATTTGACCAGGAGCTGGTCAGCAAGGGAGAACTTTCGCCGGTATTTTTCGGATCGGCACTGACCAACTTCGGTGTGGAGATCTTCCTGAAACATTTCCTGAAAATGACCACTCCGCCGCTTCCAAGAACAGCAGATATCGGAGTGATCGATCCGATCAAAGAAGATTTCTCTGCGTTTGTATTTAAGATCCAGGCAAATATGAACAAGGCACATCGTGACCGTATCGCTTTTATGCGCATCTGTTCCGGTGAATTTGATGCCGGCATGGAAGTTTACCATGTACAGGGCAACCGCAAACAGCGTCTTTCCCAGCCGCAGCAGATGATGGCACAGGAACGCCATATTGTGGATAAAGCATATGCAGGAGATATCATCGGTGTATTTGATCCAGGTATTTTCTCGATCGGTGATACGATCTGCATGCCGGGCAAAAAGTTTGCCTATGAAGGCATCCCGACGTTTGCACCGGAGCATTTTGCGAGAGTGCGCCAGGTAGATACGATGAAACGAAAACAGTTTGTAAAAGGTATCACACAGATTGCACAGGAAGGTGCGATCCAGATTTTTCAGGAGTACAACACGGGTATGGAGGAGATCATCGTCGGAGTTGTCGGTGTTCTGCAGTTTGAAGTGTTGAAATATCGTCTGGAAAATGAATACAATGTGGATATCCGTATGGAAACGCTGCCGTATGAATACATCCGCTGGATCGAAAATAAAGAGATCGATCTGAATAAGCTGGTCGGCACATCTGACATGAAGAAGATCAAAGATCTGAAGGGCAATCCGCTGCTTCTGTGGGTAAATTCCTGGAGCATCGGCATGACACTCGACCGAAACGAAGGACTGGTGCTGACGGAGTTTGGAAGAAATTAAAAAAGCTTTCCAAAATACATTCCTGGTGGTATAATAGTAAAATCAGAGCAACTGTAAGCAATGCAAGTGAAACAGTTACGAATCAGCATGAATAAGACAGGAGGTTTTGCGTCATGGAAAAAGAAGAAAAGCAGACCGGATACACACTGGAAGACGGAAGTATGGGACAGGTTCAGATCGCAGATGAGGTTGTAGCGATCATTGCAGGACTGGCTGCTACCGAGGTAGAAGGTGTTGCCAGCATGGCAGGCAATATTACAAATGAACTGGTGAGCAAACTTGGCAAAAAGAGCCTTTCCAAAGGAATCCGTGTGAAAGTGGAGGACGGAGTGGTAAGTGTCAACGTGGCACTGAATATCGCATATGGCTACAGCGTTCCAAAGACCTGTACAAAGGTTCAGGAAAAAGTAAAAGCTGCGATTGAAAATATGACAGGCCTGGAAGTTGCAAAAGTCGATATCCAGATTGCAAATGTGAGCATAACAAAAGAAAAATAGAAACCTGTAATCAGAGAACAAAGCGTAAAAGTCCGTTCCCAAGGCGTACTTAGACTCCGGATGGTGATCGGATTTTTTACGTTTCTTTTGAAAAATACCGGAGGGTAAAGTGACAAGACGAGAGGAACGCGAACACATTTTTAAACTGCTCTTTCTGATCGAGTTCTATAAGGAAGATGAACTGGAACAGCAGGAGAGCATGTACTTTGAAAATCTTTCCGATGCAAAGGAAAAAGACAGAGCATACATTCGTAAAAAATACGAGAACATCAGGGAAAATTTAGGACAGATCGATGAACAGATCACAGAGGTAGCCAAAGGCTGGAGAACCGAGCGTATGGGAAAAGTAGAGCTCACACTTCTGCGCCTGGCTGTTTACGAAATCAAATACGATGATGACATACCGACAGGCGTTGCGATCAACGAAGCGGTAGAACTTGCAAAAATATTCGGCGGAGAAGGATCTTCTGCGTTTGTCAACGGAGTTTTGGCAAAACTGGCATAGCCGGAAGAAAAAGAGGTGCTGCGTGCAGAATGTCTATACAGTAAGACAGATCAATGCCTACATCCATTCGATGTTTACACAGGATGTAGTACTTCGCAATCTCTACATGAAAGGTGAAGTTTCAAACTGTAAATATCATACATCTGGACACATTTATTTCTCTCTCAAAGATGAGAGCGGATCGATTTCCTGTGTCATGTTTGCCAGTGCCAGAAAGGGACTGGCTTTTGGCATGAAAAATGGTCAGCAGGTGATCGTGCTCGGCAATATCAACGTCTATGAAAGAGATGGGACTTATCAGCTTTATGCAGCGCAGATCCTTCTGGATGGGGCAGGACTTTTATATGAAAAGTTTGAAGCATTGAAGGCAGAACTGGAAGAGATGGGAATGTTTGATCCCCTTTATAAAAAGCCCATTCCGAGGTTTGTAAAAAAGCTTGGAGTTGTGACGGCACCGACCGGGGCAGCCGTGCGGGATATCATTCAGATTTCCAAAAGACGTAATCCGGGCATCGAGATCATCCTCTGTCCGGCACTGGTACAGGGAGACGGAGCAGCACAGAGTGTGGCAAAAGGCATTGCCATGCTGGATGCCTATGGTGTGGATGTGATCATCGCCGGACGGGGCGGCGGTTCCATGGAAGATCTCTGGGCATTTAACGAAGAAGAGACGGCACGGGCGATCTTTCAGTGCGAGACACCGGTGATATCAGCGGTTGGTCATGAGACGGATACGACGATCGCAGACTATGTGGCAGATCTGCGGGCACCGACACCGTCAGCAGCGGCAGAACTTGCAGTTGTGGATATTGCGGCACTTCAGACGGAATTTTTCCGTCAGAAGCTGCGTCTGACTGAGAGCATGATGCGGAAACTCGAAGAAAAACGGCAGGAAACGGCACGCAGGGCAAGGCTTTTAAAGCTGCTAGATCCTAAGACCAAAATGCAGGATGGCAGACACCGCCTGCTGGATGCACAGGGCAGGATGGAGAAGGCGATGCAGGAAAAGCTGATGCAGTATCAGGCACAGGTGGAAGCTTACCGCACTGCACTGGATACGGGGATGAGGCAGCACCAGGAGGATATCCGGCACCGGATGAGTCTTTACATTGAAAAGCTAAAGGGGCTTTCACCACTGGAGAAACTGGGGCAGGGATACGCTTATGCATCCCATCCGGATGGAAGAAAGATCATGCAGACAGCAGATGTCAGCGTAGGTGACAGGATCTGTGTCTATGTATCGGATGGAAGATTTTCCGCAGTGGTGAGTGAGATCGAAAAGGAATCCAAGCGATGAGTGGATGGATCAGGAAAAGAGCAGATGAGGTGTAAGATGGAAAACGAAGCAAAAAAAGAGCTGACGCTGGAAGAAGCTTTTCTGCGGCTGGATGAGATCATAAACAGACTGGAAAACAAAGATACGACACTGGAAGCTTCTTTTGCAGGATATCAGGAAGGCATGGAGCTGTTAAAGCATTGCAGCCGGCAGATCGATACCGTAGAAAAGAAGATTCTTGTCTTAAACGAAGAGGGAGAAACGCATGAATTTTAATGCAGAGATGGAAAAACGTCTGGAACAGGTACAGCACATTCTGGAGATGTATCTTCCAAAAGAAGAAGGATTTCAGAAAACGGTACTGGAAGCGATGAACTACAGCATGTATGCAGGCGGGAAAAGGCTGCGGCCGATCCTGATGCTGGAGACCTACCGGCTGTTTGGCGGCCAGGGTAAAGTTATAGAGCCATTTATGGCGGCGATCGAGATGATCCACACACATTCGCTGATCCACGATGACCTTCCGGCACTGGACAACGATGAGTACCGCAGAGGACGCAGGACAACACATGTGGTCTATGGAGAAGCCATGGCGATCCTGGCAGGCGATGCCCTGCTTAATTATGCATATGAGACAGCCGTGCAGGCTTTTGAGCTGGAACCGGAGAATACCAGGATCGGAAAGGCACTTGCCATCTTAAGCCGGAAAACGGGTGTTTACGGAATGCTTGGCGGACAGTGTGTAGATGTGGAAGCAGCAGGGAAAAATATTACCAGAGAGAAACTGGATTTTATTTACCGGCTGAAGACCAGCGCACTGATCGAGGCATCGATGATGACCGGAGCGGCACTTGCAGGGGCATCGAAGGAACAGATACAGCAGATCGAAGCGGCCGCAAGGGACATTGGACTGGCATTTCAGATACGGGATGACATTCTCGATGTGACCAGTACGGTGGATGAGCTTGGCAAGCCGGTATTCAGCGATGAGAAAAACGAAAAGACGACGTATGTAACGATCGAAGGTATCGAAAAAGCAAAGAAAGATGTAGAGGAGATTTCGAAACGTGCCATCTGTGCATTGAAATCCATGGAAAAAGAAAATGAATTTCTGGAAGAACTGGTGATAAGCCTGGTTAACCGGAAAAAATAAGGAGCGGTTCCATATGGTATTAGAGAAGATCAATCATCCAAATGATATCAAAAATCTGGATAAAGAGGAATTGCCCCTGCTTGCAGAAGAGATCCGGGAGTTTCTGATCCGGACGATCAGCGAAGGCGGCGGACATCTGGCATCGAACCTCGGTGTGGTAGAACTTACCATGGCGATGCATCTGGTGTTTGATCTGCCGGAAGACAAGATGATCTGGGATGTCGGACATCAGGCATACACACACAAACTGCTGACAGGGCGCAGGGAGAACTTTGCCAGTCTGCGCAAGTTTGGCGGTATGAGCGGATTTCCGAAACGCTGCGAGAGCAGCTGCGACTGTTTTGACACCGGACACAGTTCCACATCCATATCAGCAGGACTTGGTTATGTGGCGGCGAGGGATTTGCAGGGAGAGGATTATTCGGTTATCTCTGTGATCGGGGATGGATCTCTGACGGGCGGCATGGCATACGAAGCGATGAACAATGCAGCGCGTCTGAAAACAAATTTTATTATTGTGCTGAATGACAACAACATGTCGATCTCGGAGAATGTCGGCGGCATGTCCGAGTATCTGGGAAGTCTGCGTACCAATGATGCCTATCAGGAACTGAAGCAGGGTGTTACCGATACTTTAAAGAAGATTCCGGTATACGGCGACCGTGTTGTCCGGAAGATCAAGCGCACTAAAAGCGGCATCAAGCAGCTTTTTATTCCGGGTATGCTGTTTGAAGAGATGGGGCTTACTTACTTAGGACCGGTGGACGGTCATAATCTGGATCGACTGATACGCGCATTTCATGAAGCACGTAAGGTGAATGGACCGGTGCTTCTGCATGTGTTTACCAAAAAAGGAAAAGGTTATGCACCGGCAGAGCGTCATCCGGCAAGATTTCACGGGGCAGAGCCGTTTGATATCAGCACCGGGGTTCCGCTTCATAAGCGGGCAAAAGCAAACTATACGGATGTATTTGCAACCGTTATGCGCAAACTGGGGGACCGGCAGGAGAATCTGGTGGCGATCACCGCAGCCATGCCGGACGGAACGGGACTGAAGCGTTTCAAAAATGTATTTCCGGATCGCTTTTTTGATGTCGGGATCGCGGAGCAGCACGCTGTGACGTTTGCAGCAGGACTTGCCGCGGGCGGTATGCTGCCGGTCGTTGCGGTGTATTCTTCCTTTTTGCAGAGGGCATTTGACCAGATCGTACACGATGTCTGTATCCAGAACCTGCATGTGATCTTTGCCATAGACCGTGCAGGACTGGTAGGGAGCGACGGAGAGACACATCAGGGGATCTTTGACCTGTCTTACCTGTCGCTGATCCCGAACCTGTGCGTGATGGCACCGAAAAATAAATGGGAGCTTTCAGATATGATGAAATTTGCAGTCAGCTACGATGGACCGATCGCACTGCGTTATCCGAGAGGAGAAGCGTATGACGGGCTGATGGAGCACCGCGCACCGGTCGTTTACGGAAAGAGTGAGCTGCTCTACGATGAAGAGAGGATCGCACTGGTGGCTGTCGGAAGTATGGTGAAGACAGCACATGAGGTGCGTCAGAACCTAAAACGGAAAGGATTCGAATGTACACTGATCAACGCAAGATTTGTCAAGCCGCTGGATGAAGGACGTCTGCTGGAACTGACAAAAGAACATAAACTGATCGTAACGCTGGAAGAAAATGTTCTGGATGGTGGATTCGGAGAACATGTATCGGAGTTTTACGAGGAGATCGGAAGCGATGTCCAGGTACTGAACATTGCACTGCCGGATGCCTATGTCGAGCATGGCAATGTAGAAGTTCTGAAACAGGAATGCGGCATTGATGCAGAAACCATAGAAAAGAAAATCATTGCGGCAGCGATGGGACTTTAAGTTTCCGGCTGTCCGGTGTAAAAGGAGTATAGATGAAAGAAAGACTGGATGTGCTGCTCGTCCAGCGCGGACATGCAGCATCAAGAGAAAAGGCAAAGGCAGTGATCATGGCAGGCTGTGTCTATGTCAATGGACAGAAAGAGGACAAAGCCGGTTCCATGTTTGACAGTGCAGCCGAGATCGAAGTAAGAGGAAATACCCTGCGCTATGTAAGCCGCGGTGGACTGAAACTGGAAAAGGCGATGAAGAATTTCGGCGCAGAGCTGGAAGGAAAGGTCTGTATGGATGTAGGAGCTTCCACAGGGGGATTTACGGACTGCATGCTGCAAAATGGTGCGGTAAAAGTATATTCCATTGATGTGGGACATGGGCAGCTTGACTGGAAACTGCGCAACGACGAACGTGTAGTTTGCATGGAAAAAACAAATATCCGTTATGTGACACCGGAAGATATCGCAGAGCCGGCAGATTTTTCGTCAATCGATGTATCCTTTATTTCACTTACCAAAGTACTGCTTCCGGTAAGGAATCTTTTAAGTCCGTCCGGGCAGATCGTCTGTCTGATCAAACCACAGTTTGAGGCGGGCAGAGAAAAGGTAGGGAAGAAAGGCGTTGTAAGAGATCCGGCTGTCCATGAAGAAGTGATCGAAAAAGTGATCAACTATGCAAGAGAACAGTATTTAAGACCGCTTGCACTGGATTTTTCACCGATCAAAGGACCGGAAGGAAACATCGAATATCTGCTCTATTTACAGAAAGAACCAGAGGGAACCAAACTTCCGGAAACGGAACTGGATGTAGCAGCAGTGGTAGAGCAGGCACACGGAACGCTCGATAAATAAGGCTGGATAAAGATGGACAGATTTTATGTGATTTCAAACAGTGTGAAAGATCCGCAGGGCAATATCGCACACAAAATAAAAACCTATCTGGAAGCAAAAGGAAAGCAATGTCTGGTGCAGGAACGTGGTGAGCGTGAAATGCCGCGCTCTTATAAATATACGAATGCGAATCTGATACCGGCAGATACGGAATGTATCCTGGTGGTCGGCGGGGATGGCACACTTTTGCAGGCGGCAAGGGATCTGATCGAGCGGAATATTCCGCTGCTTGGTGTGAATAAGGGAACGCTTGGCTATCTGGCAGAGATAGACAGTGACAATATGGAAGAAGCTCTGGACCGGCTGATCGATGGCAATGTGGTGATCGAGGACCGGATGATGCTGGAGGGATGTGCTTACAGCCACAAAAAAAAGCTTTTACAGGATTTCGCACTGAATGATATCGTGATCGCAAGAAGCGGACGGCTTCAGATCATTGATTTTAATATTTATGTAAATGGTGAGTTTCTGCGCTCCTACAGTGCAGACGGGATCATCATTTCCACACCGACCGGTTCGACAGGGTACAGCCTGTCTGCCGGTGGACCGATCGTGTCGCCGGAAGCGGCACTGATCCTGCTGACACCGATCGCACCGCATACACTTAATACCAGGAGTATTGTGCTTCCTGCCGATGTGGAGATCACGGTGGAACTGATGCATGGGCATGCAGCAGGATGGGAAGAAGCGGCAGCTTCCTTTGATGGGGATACTTGTGTAAAACTGGGCATTGGCGATCGTATTCGTATCTATCGTTCGACCAGAATGACACGCCTGATAAAAATAAACAACATCAGTTTTCTTGAAGTTCTGAGAAAAAAGATGAACGACCAGTAGGAGGACATGAGGGTGAAGATCAACAGACACGCAAAGATTTTAGATCTGATCAGCAAATACGAGATAGAGACACAGGAGGAACTGGCAGAAAAATTAAATGCAGAAGGATTTTCTGTCACACAGGCAACGGTATCCCGCGATATCCGGGAGATGAAACTTACGAAAGTAACCAACGACAGAGGAAGACAGGTCTACAAGATCCTGCAGGGCGGCGAGTCTGGTATGAATGAAAAATATCTGCGTGTGCTGCGGGACGGGTTTGTGACCATGGACATGGCACAGAATATCCTGGTTGTCAAGACAGTAGCCGGTATGGCTATGGCAGTGGCAGCAGCGCTTGATGCCATGCGCTGGCCGGAGATCGCCGGATGTATCGCGGGGGACGATACCATTATGTGTGCAGTCCGCAGTGTGGATGAGACACTGATCGTGATGGATAAGATAAAAAAGATCATCGCAGCAGGTATGCCGCGTAATTAAAAGAAACGGGAGTGTAAGATGTTAGTAAATATTCACGTAAAGAATATGGCACTGATCAAAGAGGCAGATATCGCACTTGGAAACGGACTGAATATTTTGAGTGGTGAAACGGGAGCAGGAAAGTCGATCCTGCTTGGTGCGATCGCAGTTGCACTCGGACTTCAGGGCTTTAAGGGGTTTGCACGGGAAGGAGCAGAGTATGCACTTTCCGAACTGGTGTTTACAGTAGAAAAGGAAGAACAAAGATCTGCACTTGAAGCAATGGAAATTCCTATGGAAGAAGATGAAGTGATCATCAGCAGAAGGCTTTCCAAAGGCAGAGCGACCAGCAAGATCAACGGGGAGACCGTTCCGGTCTCGCTGGTAAAAAAGGTGGGAGCATTACTGATCGATATCCATGGTCAGCATGAGAACCAGGCGCTTCTGCATATCCGGAAGCATCTGGAATTACTGGATGACTTTGCAAAAGAGAACCTGGGGAACATCCGGGAAGAATACCAGAAAAGCTATCATGAATATGGAGAACTGAAAAAAGAACTGGAGCAGGCACATCTGGACAATGCTGCCAGGACAAAAGAAATGGATTTCTTAAGCTTTGAGATCGGAGAGATCGAAGAAGCTTCCCTTCAGAAGGGCGAAGATGAGAGTCTGGAAGAAGACTACAAAAAGCTGGCAAATGGCAGGGAGATCCTGGAAGCAGTGACAGAAGCGTATCAACTGTGCGGAACAGACGGTGCTTCCGACTCCACCGGACGGGCACTGCGCAGCCTTGCATCCGTAGCAGAATATGACAGCAGTCTGAAAGCACTGTACGGACAGTTAATGGATGTGGACAACCTGTTAAATGATTTCAGCCGGGAAGTTTCTTCCTATGCCCAGGAACTGGATGTGGACGAAGAGACACTTCACAGCACGGAAGAAAGACTGGATCTGATCAACCGCCTGAAAACAAAGTATGGCAATACGATCGAAGCAATCCTGGAGTATAAAGAAGAAAAGAAAAAACGCTTCCAGGTACTGGAACATTACGAAGAATATCTGGCAGAGCTGGAGAGCCGTTTTGCTGCATGCAGGAAAAAACTGGATGAACAGGCAGAAGCCCTGACCAGAATCCGGAAAGAAGCAGCCGTACGGTTTTCAGAGCAGGTCTGCCAGGCACTTCAGGAACTGAATTTTCTGGATGTACGTTTTGAACTGGAATTTCGGAGACTGGAAGATTATACGCCTTCCGGTCTGGATGAAGTCTGCTTTATGATCTCAACCAATCCGGGGCAGCCGCTTCGCCCGGTACAGGACACGGCATCCGGCGGTGAATTATCGAGGATCATGCTTGCAGTCAAATCCATCATGGCAGACCAGGAAAAAGTAGAAACCCTGATCTTTGATGAGATCGACAGCGGAATCAGCGGGCGTACCGCGCAGAAAGTTTCTGAGAAGCTGGCAGTGATCGCAGGAGCGCATCAGGTGATCTGTATTACCCATCTGGCACAGATCGCAGCGATGGCGGATGTGCATTTTATGATCGAAAAAAATATAGTCGGAAAGGAAACACAGACTTCCATCCGCCAGCTTAATGAGAAGGAAAGCATTGAAGAACTGGCGCGCATTTTAGGCGGTGCTGAAATCACACAGACTGTTCTGGATGGCGCAAAAGAAATGAAAGAACTTGCAAAAGCGTCAAAAAAATAAAAATCAGAAACAGAATCATTCCTGTTATAGATGCAGAGGAAATCCTGCAAATATAACAGGAATTTTTGTCTTATACTGCTAAACCCAAAGTCAATGGTTGCATGCCAAAATGAGCCAGAGTAAAACCGCCTCAGATTCACATACTATGACAGAAACCAGAAGAAAAGCACAGAGAAATGAGGTGAACAGGTGTGAAACACAGAAGAAAAAAAGGAACAGGAAGAAAACATCCGGTGGCTATTGCCATGGTTCTGGTGCTTTCTTTTCTTCTGACCGGTGGACTATGGTATCTGAAAAAAAGTATTCCAGACCAGTTAAATGTGGCATCTCTGTCGGATGTAGATTCCATAGAGCTTCCTTTTAACAGTATGATAAAAGATGAGGTGGTATATGCATCGGCAGGCGCAGAAAATACGAAAATCCCGGCAGATCAGATCCGGATACAATGTTCATTTCTGGGAATCGTACCGCTCAAAACAGTGGAAATCCAGCAGAAGGTTCTGCCGGAAGTGTATACCGGCGGTGATACGATCGGAATCTTTATGAAAACGCAGGGCGTACTTGCGGTAGGAACCGGAATCGTAAACGGGGCAGATGGCCAGAAAAGCGAACCGGCACTTGGCATCGTACAGTCCGGTGATTATATTACAAAGATAAACGGACAGATGGTTTCCAGCAAACAGGAAGTGATCGATGCAGTCAATCAGAGCGCAGGTACGGACATTCAGATAACGGTTCTGCGTGGGGAAAATGAAAAAAACGGCACACTGACACCGGTTCTTACGGAAGAGGGAGATTATAAAGTCGGAATCTGGGTAAGGGAAGATACACAGGGCATCGGCACACTGACCTATGTGGATCAAATGAAGAAGTATGGAGCGCTTGGACACGGCATCAGTGATGTGGATACCGGGGAACTGCTGAAGATCAGGAGTGGAACCCTGTATCGGGCAAGTGTGCAGGCAGTGAAAAAAGGAGAAAAAGGAAATCCGGGGGAATTATCCGGAGTTATTTATTATCAGGATGACCAGATCCTTGGAGACATTACCGAAAATGGAGAAACTGGAATCAAAGGAACCCTGAAAAAGGTTCCGGACGAACAGAAGCACAGCCTTCTTCCGGTGGCATACCGGCAGGACGTCAGAGAGGGAGCGGCATGTATACGGTGCAGCATCGACGGAGAAATAAAAGAATACCGTGTGGTGATTGAAAAGATCAATTTCAGCCACCGGGATGTGAATAAAAGCATGGTCATCCGTGTGACGGATGAAGAACTGCTGGAAAAGACAGGTGGCATTGTGCAGGGAATGAGCGGAAGCCCGATCATCCAGGATGACAGACTGATCGGAGCAGTTACGCATGTCTTTATTGCAGATCCTTCACGGGGATATGCCATTTTTGCGGAAAATATGATCGAAGGGTAAAAGACAAAGGTGTGCCGCATGGCGGGGACAGAATGAAGATTTGTCGAAAAAGGGGAGAAAAATGCGACAGAAATTGCTTGCGTCCAACAAAAGTTCTACTTATAATACAAGTAGTTTTTGGCATATTTGTAACTAAATGGAGGTGCTTTTATGGACAAGCTGAATATAGCGATTGCAGATGATAACGCAAAGGTTTTACAACTTCTGGACAAGATTGTGAGCAGTGATGAAGAGCTGAATGTAGTCGGAAAAGCCGGAAATGGAGAGGATCTTTATGATATCATCAAGAAACAGGAGCCGGATGTGGTACTTCTGGATATCGTCATGCCCAAGGTAGATGGTCTGACGGTTATGGAGCGGGTCAATAATGACCGGGAAATCCACAAACATCCTGCGTTTATCGTGATCACAGCAGTTGGACAGGAAAAAATCACAGAAGATGCATTTGACCTTGGAGCAGATTATTATATTCTAAAACCATTCGATAATGATATGGTAATCAACCGTATTAAGCACACAAGAGTAAAGAAAGACCGCAATTTTGCAAAGGTACAGAAGGTAAATGCTTATGAAAGCAAACAGGAATATATGGAGCGCAATCTGGAAACGGATGTGACAAATATCATTCATGAGATCGGCGTTCCGGCACATATCAAAGGATATCAGTATCTTCGCGATTCGATCATTATGTCCGTCGGAGATATGGAGATGCTCAACTCGATCACGAAGATCCTTTATCCGACGATCGCCAAGAAACATCAGACAACACCAAGCCGTGTGGAGCGTGCGATCCGTCATGCGATCGAGGTGGCATGGAGCAGGGGCAAGATGGATACGATCGAAGAACTGTTTGGATATACGGTCAGTAATGGAAAAGGAAAACCGACCAACTCGGAATTTATTGCACTGATCGCAGATAAGATCAGACTGGAATACAAAAACCGCTGAGAAAAGATAAAAATTGTGCAATTTATACAGATAACACTTTTCAACGGATGGAAAATGCGTTATAATAGAAAAAAGCGGTACCAATTAGGAGGAAAGATTTATGAAAAATGTGTTATTTGTAGCATCAGAATGTGTCCCGTTTATTAAAACAGGCGGACTGGCAGATGTAGTGGGTTCTCTGCCGAAGTGTTTTAACAAGGATGAATTTGATGTGCGTGTCATCATACCGAAATACATGTGCATGAAAGAAGAATTTAAAAATCAGTTGGAGTACATAACACATTTCTATATGGATCTGTCATGGCGCAGCCAGTATGTAGGAGTTCTTCACATGATGTATGAAGGAATCCATTATTACTTTATTGACAATGAATATTATCTGGCAGGTCCCAGACCATATGGAAATATTTACGAAGACATTGAGAAATTTGCATTTTTCTCAAAAGCGGCACTTTCTGCATTGCCGCTGATCGGTTTCAAACCGGATATCGTACACTGCCATGACTGGCAGACAGGTCTGATCCCGGTATTTCTGAAGGACAAGTTCCATGAAGGAGAGTTCTTCTGCAATATGAAGTCGATCATGACCATTCACAACTTAAAGTTCCAGGGTGTCTGGGATATGAAAACGGTCAAAGATATCACAGGACTTCCGGCCTATTATTTCACACCGGATAAGCTGGAAGCTTATGGAGATGCCAATTACCTGAAAGGCGGATTGGTTTATGCAGATGCGATCACAACCGTCAGCCGTACTTATGCAGAGGAGATCAAGACACCATTTTACGGGGAACATCTTGACGGACTGCTCAATGCAAGAGCACATGATCTGCGTGGTATCGTAAATGGTATCGATTACGATGAATACAATCCGGAGACGGATAAATATATAGTCAAGAATTATAATGCAAAGAATTTCCGTAAGGAAAAAGTAAAAAATAAGCGGGCACTCCAGGAAGAACTGGGACTGGAAAAAGACGACAAGAAGTTTATGGTTGGTATCGTATCCCGTCTGACCGATCAGAAAGGATTTGACCTGATCGCTTATATGATGGATGAGATGTGCCAGCAGGATGTGCAGTTTGTCGTTCTTGGAACAGGAGAAGAAAAGTACGAAAACATGTTCCGCCATTTCGCATGGAAATATCAGGGAAAAGTATCTGCAAATATTTTCTATTCAGAAGCAATGTCTCATAAAGTATATGCTTCCTGTGATGCATTCCTGATGCCGTCCCTGTTTGAGCCGTGCGGACTGAGCCAGCTTATGAGTCTGCGTTACGGCACACTGCCGATCGTCCGTGAGACAGGCGGACTGAAGGATACCGTTATCCCGTATAATGAGTACGAAGGAACTGGAACCGGCTTCAGTTTTGCAAATTACAATGCACATGAGATGTTCAATACACTCAAGTACGCACAGTATATTTTCTATGAGAAAAAGCGTGAGTGGAACAAGATGGTAGACCGTGCGATGGCTGCCGATTTCTCCTGGGCAAATTCTGCAAAACAGTACGAAGAGATGTACAACTGGATGCTTGGATGCTAAGCTGAACCAGAATAACAGAAAACATGAAAAAGCTTCTCCGGGAAACCAGAGAAGCTTTTTTGCAGTGTATTTTATTTTTTCTTTGCCCTTACTTTAGCTTTGGTCTTTGCGCGTTTGACCAGTCTGCCGTCTGCACCATAACGGTAATAGTATTTACCAATTTTAACGATCTTGTTTTTTACCATATGTCCTTTTTTATCGACGTAATAGGAACCAAGCTGGGTACTGGTTGCCATATAGCCGGTCGAATAGAAGTAATACCAGTTTCCTTTGATGCTCTGCCAGGTTTTGGCGGAAAAAGTACCATCCATGTTGCGGTATCTGGTACCGTTTTTGGTTTTGATGAATTTAGCTTTGTATTTCTTACCGACGGCAGCGCGGCTTCCGTTTTTATCCACATAGGCGCTACGGTGGTCTACCCAGCGGCTTCTTGCCATCTGACCGTTTTTGAGAAGATATTTATCCCCGACCCACTGACTGGTCAGCATGGCACCTGTCTCAGAAAAAAAGTAGCGTTTGCCGTTCAGGTCAAGCCAGCCGGTGTGGACGGTTCCGTCCGCATTAAAATAATAAGTATAACCCTTTATCTTACGGAAAACAGAAGTAAGATAAGTGCCATTTTCCTCTTTATAGCGCAGTGTATTGTCTGCGGCATTGTATTCCCAGTCTGCATGAACGGTAAAAGACGGCAGCAGTATGGCAGCACAGAGAAATGGAATCATACATCTATGTTTTAATCTGTGAAATTTCAAAAAGACCCCTCCTTGCAAAATACACTTGATCGTAGGCGATTACCAGAACAGTATCCCATAGAATGTGGATTCTGACAAGGAAGAGTTGAAAAAATTAAGAAAAAATTATTAACCCTGGGACAGCACCGAGCGTACGTGCTGGACTTCTTCTGCGGTTGCTTTTGCAGCCGGAACATAGTACTGTTTGCTGCGGGCAAGCTGATAAATTTCTTCCTGGGAAGTTTCGCACTGATTGCGGAACTGTTTTAAGATCTGTTTTAACTGCATGTTCTCTGTCTGCGGAATCATTTCTCCATAGCGTACCAGTTCGCCGTTGATGCCGGCTAAGGTATCCGATACCATTGTCTTTTCATCCATCATGTCTGTTTCCTCCTGTTACTGTAAAAAAGTCATAAGCTGCTGTTTACACTGCATGGCAGACTGCGCAGATTTCTGGAAAAACTGTTTTACGGAAGGATCACTTGCTTCCTGTGCATAAGCAGTCATTTTGCAGTGTGTGGTGTCGAAACCGCCGATCAGATGCCGGAGATTCTGCAGGTCAAGTTCGGATAACTCATTCATGAAAATACCTCCTTGAAAAGTGCTGCACTTTTGTGCAGAGTTTGCATGTGCTTCGCAGATTAGTGTGGCGCAAAAGAAAAAAATTATACATTCGATGCGTTTTTTTATCAGTCAAGACTGCGGTTCAGGCATAAAAGAAGAAGAGCACTGTGTATAAGCTGAGAAAGCAGAATTCCGAACAGATAACCTTTGATGCCTGAAGAAGGTATGGCAAACCATACGAAAAAAAGCCGGATCAGAAGGGCAGTCGTATTGATCAGAAAAACAGCAGAAGTTTTTCCAAGTCCGTTCAGAATACTGGCAAGTGTTGTTCCAAGATAAAGAAACGGACACAGCCAGCAGAGAATCAGAATATAAGTACCGGCTTCAGCATTATGAAAAAGCAAAGTGCCGCATAAATTTCCGGTCAGCAGAAAAAATATGGTGCAGAAGATACCAAGCAGCAGACAACTCTGGATGGTACGTACAGACAGGCTGGCGATGGCACGACGGTCGCTGGTTGCCTGTGCTTCGGAAACGGCAGGAAGCAGCATGACAGAGAGCGCGTTTGTGACGGCAGTCGGAAAAAGTACGAGCGGCAGCGCCATACCGGTGAGCGTTCCATAAGTGGAAAGTGCAGCAGAGCGTGACAGACCATAGTTTTGTAAACGTATTGGAATGCAGATGGATTCTGCACTCTGGAACAGGGTCAGGCACACACGGTTCACGTTTAAAGGCAGGGAAAAAGAAAGGATTTCCCGGATAGACTGAAAAGAAAAATGCCACGCAAGATGTTTTTTTGCAGCATGATGAAGTAAAAAGCGGGTTACGGTATATAAGACCGCGGCAATTTCAGAAGTGAGCATGCCAAGAAGTGCGATCACCGGGGAGAGTGTGATCCCTTTTTCTGTAAAAATCTGGACATACAGAAAAGAAGAAGCCACACGGACAAGCTGCTCGATCAACTGGGAAATGGCTGGAACCGAAGCTTTTTTCAGACCGGTGTAATAGCCGATGATACAGGCATGGATGGCAGAAAATGGCAGGGAAAAGCTTAAAATCTGTAACAGGGCGGTGCAGCGTACTTCATGCAGAAAATAAAGGGAAATGAAGGAAGCTTTGTTATAGAGTATGGCAGAAACAGCAACCGAACATACCACGGAAAGAAAAGAACCGCACAGTAATATTTCTTTTGCACCCTGCGCATCTCCGGTAGCAGAGCGGGCAGAGACAAAGCGGGAAATAGCGGTCTGGATGCCGGAGACACTCAGGGCCAGAAGAAGTGCATGAACGGGAAAAATCATCTGATAGATGCCAATTCCTTCCGCACCGATTGTACGCGACAGGAATATTCTATAGAAGAAGCCAATGATACGGCTGATCATACCGGCAGTTGTCAGAATAACAGTGCTTTTTATAAGAGTATGTTTCTGAATCATAGAACAGATTTCCATTTTTTCATAAATATATTCTCCGGAAGTACTTGACAGAACGAAAATGCGGTGCTATATTCGAAACAAATCCCAGCGAAACACTCGGAATTAGTCCAGAAAAGATGTCGCAAGAAAAAAGGCATCAAAGAAAATGGGAGGACAGCATGAAATTATCTACAAAAGGAAGGTATGGACTGCGTGCAATGGTTGATCTGGCAGTATACAGTGAGAAAGAATCCGTATCCATCAGCAGCATTGCTCAGCGTCAGAACATATCGGAAAGCTATCTGGAACAGCTTGCGGGAAAACTGAAAAAAGCAGGGCTGATCAAAAGCACAAGAGGTGCTCAGGGCGGTTATCGTCTGGCAAAACCTGCGGAAGAGATTTCGGTCGGAGATGTGCTGCGGGCTCTGGAAGGGGAGCTTGGTGCGGTAGACTGTCAGGGACTGAAGCCGGAAGGCGGATGTGAAAGCTCTGATTTCTGCGTGACAAAACTTGTCTGGCAGAGGATCAATGACAGTATCGCGCACGCAGTAGATGAGATTACGCTTGAGGAGCTGATGGCAGAAGCAAAGAAAAGCCAGGAGCGGAAACGAAAGCTGGAGCAGTCCGGTCAGTACATCGATTCGCAGGATAAAACAGACACAAAGAGAAAGTGTTGAGATTGTGCCGCAGGCGGCATCAGGAGGTAAATATGAAGAAATTGATCTATTTGGACAATGCAGCAACAACAAAGACATCCGAAGAAGTAGTAGCAGCTATGCTGCCATACTTTACAGAATATTATGGAAACCCATCCAGTGTTTATGAGTTTGCAAGTGAAAGCAAAAAAGCCGTATCCAATGCGAGAAGAACGATCGCAGAGACGCTGGGTGCACAGGAAAATGAGATTTATTTTACAGCCGGTGGTTCCGAGGCGGACAACTGGGCGCTGAAAGCAACTGCAGAAGCTTATCAGAACAAAGGAAAACACATCATTACAACTAAGATCGAGCATCATGCGATCCTGCATACTGCAGAATATCTGGAAAAACGTGGCTTTGAGATCACTTACATCGGCGTAGATGAAAATGGTGTCGTAAAAGTTGACGAACTGGAAAAAGCAATCCGTCCGGACACTATCCTGATCTCTGTAATGTTTGCAAACAATGAGATCGGAACTATCCAGCCGATCAAAGAAATTGGTGAGATCGCAAAGAAACATGGAATCCTGTTCCACACCGATGCAGTTCAGGCATACGGACAACTGCCGATCAATGTGGATGAACTGCACATTGATATGTTAAGTTCCAGCGGTCATAAGCTGAATGGCCCGAAAGGAATCGGTTTCCTTTACATCCGCAAAGGCGTTAAGATCCGTTCCTTTGTACACGGCGGAGCACAGGAGCGCAAACGTCGTGCCGGTACCGAGAATGTTCCTGGTATCGTAGGATACGGAAAAGCAGCAGAGATCGCAGCAAAGACCATGAAAGAACGTACCGCAAAAGAGATCGAACTGAGAGATCATCTGATCGACCGTGTTCTGGCGGAAGTTCCATATACCAGACTGAATGGACACAGAACCAACCGTCTGCCGAACAATGCAAACTTCAGTTTCCAGTTTGTGGAAGGTGAATCCCTTCTGATCCTGCTGGACAACAACGGCATCTGCGGTTCCAGCGGATCCGCATGTACATCCGGTTCTCTGGATCCGTCCCATGTACTGCTGGCAATCGGTCTGCCACACGAGATCGCACACGGTTCCCTGCGTCTGACATTGTCCGCAGAGACTACCATGGAAGATATTGATTTTGTCGTAGACTGCATCAAACAGATCATTGAGAGACTTCGCAGCATGTCTCCACTGTATGAAGATTTTATTAAGAAAAATCAGAAATAATCCGGTGTCCCAGAAAGGGTATAAGAGCGGATTTTACAGAACAGCTACAGAAAATAAATCAGAATAAAAACAGAATAAAAACAGAAAATAAGCATCAGAAAAATCGGAGGAAATATTTATGTACAGCGAAAAAGTTATGGATCATTTTAATCATCCACGTAACGTAGGTGAAATCGAAAATGCAAGTGGTGTAGGAACCGTTGGTAATGCAAAATGTGGCGATATCATGCGTATTTATCTGGATATTGATGATGACGGGATCATCCGGGATGTCAAATTCAAAACCTTTGGATGCGGAGCAGCCGTTGCGACCAGCAGTATGGCAACGGAACTGGTAAAAGGCAAAAATATCCAGGAAGCTATGCAGGTTACCAACAAAGCCGTTATGGAAGCTCTGGACGGACTGCCACCAGTAAAAGTACACTGTTCCCTGCTTGCAGAAGAAGCAATCCATGCAGCACTGTGGGACTATGCAGAGAAACATCACATCAAGATCGAAGGACTGAAGAAACCGAAGTCTGATATCCATGAAGGCGAAGAAGAAGAGGAAGAAGAGTACTAAGATCAGCATACAACGTGCAGATTTTATGATCAAAGGAGTAAGGCGGAAAAGATTATGAGTAAAAAAGTAGTGGTTGGAATGTCGGGCGGAGTCGATTCATCCGTTGCAGCGATGCTGCTGAAACAGCAGGGCTATGATGTGGTCGGTGTGACGATGCAGATCTGGCAGGATGAAGCTGAAGAAGTCCAGCAGGAAAACGGTGGATGCTGCGGATTGAGTGCGGTGGATGATGCAAGAAGAGTGGCAGAGACAATCGGTATACCATATTATGTGATGAATTTCAAAGATGATTTCCGGAAGAATGTCATGGACTATTTTGCGGATTCTTATCTGAAAGGACAGACACCAAATCCATGTATCGCCTGCAACCGCTATGTCAAATGGGAGGCGCTTCTGGAGCGGAGTCTCCAGATCGGAGCGGATTATATTGCAACCGGCCATTATGCAAGGATTGAAAAACTGCCAAATGGACGCTATGCGATCCGCAATTCTGTGACAGCGGCAAAAGATCAGACTTATGCCCTTTACAATCTGACACAGAGACAGCTTGCCCATACACTCATGCCGGTCGGAGATTACGAGAAACCGCAGATCCGCAGACTGGCAGAGGAAGCTTATCTGCCGGTAGCACACAAGGCGGACAGCCAGGATATCTGTTTTGTACCAAATGGCGATTACGCTTCTTTTATCGAAGAATATACCGGAAAAACCGTTCCGGAGGGCAATTTTGTGACACCGGATGGGAAAATCCTCGGCAGACACAAAGGAATCATCCACTATACGGTTGGACAGCGAAAAGGTCTGGGAATCTCGCTTGGTGAACGGGCTTTTGTCACAGAGATCCGGCCGCAGACAAACGAAGTGGTGATCGGAAACCGTGCCCAGGCCTGTCAGACAGTGCTTCGTGCCAATCATCTGAATTTTATGGCAAGGGAAGATATTCAGGAAGAAGATCATGTGTTCGCGAAGATCCGCTACAATCACAAAGGTGCATACTGCCATGTGAAGCGGACAGGAGAAGATGAGATCACCTGTACCTTTGAAGAGCCACAGCACGCGATCACGCCTGGACAGGCAGTGGTGCTCTATGAAGACGGATACGTGCTGGGCGGCGGTACGATCATATAAAAAGTTATAAGAGTTCGAAGCACGGCTTTCGTTTGCGGAATACCGCATGATAACGGAAGCCGCATTTTTTTAGTATCGAATAGGCAAGGTCGAAATCCGCTGCAATACGTTTTGGGGCATGTGCATCCGAACCGATGGTGACGATCTCACCGCCAAGTTCCCGGTAACGCTTCAGGATATCTTCGTGCGGGTTCGGGTGACCAAGTCCTGCCGCATATCCGCCGGTATTGATCTCCATGCCAAGTCCCTTGTCGATCAGCAGGCGGATGATTTCATCGAGCCAGTCAGCATATTCTTTATAAGAATAAAACTGATTTTTATTCGGACCATAGCGCACCACATAATCAATATGTCCATAGACATCAAAACAGGACATCGTATGTAAATTCTCGATGATCGATTCAAAATAAGAAATATAAGCCTCTCTTTCGGTACGTCCTTCAAAAAAGGCCGGGTAATACGGATCCTGGCCGTTTACCACATGGGACGAACCGATCACAAAATCAAAATCCCAGTCTTTCACAAGTTTTTCACAGCGCTCTTTCAGATAAGGCTGAAGTCCAAGTTCCAGACCGAATAATAATTCAATTTTGTGGGCATATTCTTCTTTGAGGGACATAAGAGCCTGGTAATAAGAAGGTATATCAGCTTCAAAAACCATTCCTTCGTCAACGTAATCATAGTCCATGTGTTCGGTGAAGCACATAGCGGAAAGACCAAGTGCGATTCCTTTTTCGACCATATCACGCATCGGGGCATCCGAATCAGCAGAAAAAGAGGAATGAAGATGAAAATCAGATTTCATATTTTGTAGTCTCCTTTCAAAAATTAAGGCGAAGAGGGACTCCATAAAGATGGATTCGCGCTCTGATTACAGTTTATGAGAAGAAAACGCAATTGTCCAGCGAAATTCGTTCAAATTATACTTGAACTTTTAGCGGAAATTAGGTAGAATAGAAGAAAGTTGTGGATTCTTTAACAATTAAAGAACACAATCATACTATTTAACATAATAGGAGGAAATTAATCATGGCAGTAAAAGTAGCAATTAATGGTTTTGGACGTATCGGACGTCTTGCATTCAGACAGATGTTTGGCGCAGAAGGATATGAAGTAGTAGCTATCAACGATCTGACTTCCCCGAAAATGCTGGCACACCTGTTAAAATATGATTCATCACAGGGTAAATATGCACTGGCAGACACAGTATCAGCAGGAGAAGATTCCATCACAGTTGACGGAAAAGAAATCAAGATCTACGCTTTCCCGGATGCAAACAACTGCCCATGGGGTGAGCTGGGTGTTGACGTAGTTCTGGAGTGCTCCGGATTCTACACATCCAAAGAAAAAGCTCAGGCTCATATCAATGCAGGTGCTCGTAAAGTTGTTATCTCTGCACCGGCAGGCAATGACCTTCCGACTATCGTTTACAATGTAAACCATGAGACACTGAAAGCTGATGATCAGATCATTTCTGCAGCTTCCTGTACAACAAACTGTCTGGCACCAATGGCTAAAGCTCTGAACGAACTGGCTCCGATCAAATCCGGTATCATGGTAACAATCCATGCTTATACAGGTGATCAGATGACTCTGGACGGACCTCAGAGAAAAGGCGATCTGAGAAGATCCCGTGCAGCAGCAGTAAACATCGTTCCAAACAGCACAGGTGCTGCAAAAGCTATCGGTCTGGTTATTCCGGAACTGAACGGCAAACTGATCGGTTCTGCACAGCGTGTACCGACTCCTACAGGTTCTACTACAATCCTGACAGCAGTTGTTGAAGGAACAGTAACAGTAGACGAGATCAACGCTAAGATGAAAGCATCTGCTACAGAATCTTACGGATACAACGAAGACGAAATCGTATCCAGCGATATCGTTGGTATGAGATATGGTTCTCTGTTCGATGCTACTCAGACAATGGTTCTGCCTCTGGACAACGGTACAACAGAAGTACAGGTTGTTTCATGGTATGACAACGAAAACTCTTACACATCTCAGATGGTAAGAACAATCAAATACTTCTCTGAATTAGCATAAGTTAAAACAGAAAAAGAAGACCTATGAGGGTCCGGTCTTTTGGACCGGGCCCTTTTTATCTTAGCCGGAGACTGCTTTTCGCCTAAGATAAACGCTCCGCAAGGATGCACATTAGAAAATCCGTATGTATGATACAAGGAGGAAATAAGAATGCTTAATAAAAAGTCAGTTGACGATATCAACGTAAAAGGCAAAAGAGTCCTGGTTCGCTGCGACTTTAACGTACCTCTGAAAGATGGCAAGATCACAGACGAAAACCGTCTGGTAGCAGCTCTGCCAACCATCAAAAAGCTGATCGCTGACGGTGGAAAAGTAATCCTGTGCTCTCACCTGGGCAAACCAAAGGGAGAGCCGAAACCAGAACTGTCTCTGGCACCAGTAGCAGTACGTCTGTCTGAACTGCTTGGTCAGGAAGTAAAATTTGCTGCTGATCCGGAAGTTGTAGGACCGAACGCAAAAGCAGCAGTAGAAGCTATGAAAGATGGCGAAGTTGTTCTGCTTGAGAATACACGTTACCGTGCAGAAGAAACCAAGAACGGTGAAGCATTCAGCAAAGATCTGGCATCTCTGTGTGATGTATTTGTAAACGATGCATTTGGTACTGCTCACAGAGCACACTGCTCTAACGTAGGTGTTACCAAATATGTAGATACCGCAGTTGTTGGTTATCTGATGCAGAAAGAAATTGACTTCCTGGGCAATGCAGTAGAGAATCCGGTTCGTCCGTTCGTTGCAATCCTGGGCGGTGCAAAAGTAGCAGATAAACTGAACGTTATCTCCAATCTTCTGGAGAAATGTGATACTCTGATCATCGGCGGCGGTATGGCTTATACCTTCCTGAAAGCTCAGGGCAAAGAGATCGGAAAATCTCTGGTAGACGACAGCAAGATCGACTACTGCAAAGAGATGATGGCAAAAGCAGAGCAGCTTGGCAAAACACTTCTTCTGCCGATCGATGCTGTTGTTTCCGCTGACTTCCCGAACCCGATCGATGCTCCAATCGAAGTAGAGAACGTATCTGCAGATGAGATCCCGGCTGACAAAGAAGCTATGGATATCGGAAAAGCAACTGCTGCAAAATATGCAGATGCAGTAAAAAATGCAAAGACCGTTGTATGGAACGGACCGATGGGTGTATTCGAGAACCCGACACTGGCAGCAGGTACAATGGCAGTAGCAAAAGCTCTGGCAGATACCGATGCAACAACCATCATCGGTGGTGGCGATTCCGCAGCAGCAGTAAACCAGCTTGGATTTGGTGACAAGATGAGCCACATCTCCACAGGCGGCGGCGCATCTCTGGAATTCCTGGAAGGAAAAGAACTGCCGGGCGTTGCAGCAGCAAACGATAAGTAAACACTTAACGAAAACATCCCGTCTGCACTTAACGAAAACAAGCCAAAAACAAGATTTCGAATAATGTTATATAACATGTGAAAAGAGGATAAGATCATGGCAAGAAAGAAAATTATTGCTGGTAACTGGAAAATGAACATGACTCCAAGCGAAGCAGTTAAATTAGTTGAAACTCTGAAACCACTCGTACAGAATGATGAAGTTGACGTAGTATTCGGTGTTCCGGCTATC
>CAJMMS010000023.1 GCA_905214675.1 uncultured bacterium | reverse complement strand
TATCAGTTGAAAATGGAATATGACTGGAGAATGTCGGTGCTGGACAGGTTCATGAAAGGAGCGGGAAGATGAGATATGTGAGATTTATGAGCATTGAAGAACTGGGCAAGTATTTGAGAGGAGACAAGCTGAAAAATCATACAGTCTGGAAAGATAGAGGAGATAAGACAGACTCTGTGGGATTCTGCTTCTTTGACGATTCCGAATCCCCAGAGGAACGTTTGGAATATTATTTCAGAGGAATAACTTGCACTACAGATGTATGGGCGGTATTTGAGCAGATCGGCGGGGAGCCGCTGAAAAAGTGTACAGGAATATACAGAGATCCTGAAAAGGACAATGCAAGTATTGAACAGAAGATGCTGGAAGCATTTACAGCTGTTTTGTGCGGAAAATTCCCGGATATCTCAACAATGGAGGTAACTGAGTACAGTACAACGGAATACAGCCAGGAGACACTGAAACTGGTGGCAGTTGGTCGTGAGAGTCACCATGGTATTCGATGGCTGTCGCGTGCAGAAGTGAATGAGTTATTGCCCAGGAAACCACTGACTGTATTTGGAAATTTTGGTGTGGTGGGATATGAATGTCGAAACTGCGGCGTCGTACTTATAAAAAATAGCTTGACCTGTCCATTGTGCGGACAGGCACAGGATTGGAGTGGCATGTGCGATGAAAGCAGCTGAGAAGAACGCCAAACGGCGGGCACATTATAACCATCTGGAGCGTGCAGTGGATGCTGAGGCGGCCAGAAGATTCCATGAGCCGACTTATTCACAGCGGATCCCGCACTATGTGAAACAGGTATATGACCAGCTGGAACTGGCAGCAGGCCTGAGCGGGTTCGAGATTGCCGGTCTGAGGGACAGACGGACCGGCAGGGAATACTATAAGGCAGATAACGAAGTACATGAAAGAAAACAGGAGGAAGAGCCGTGATCACGATCAAAACAGAGAAACATACATACACAGCAAAAATGGGGGCGGAGGAAAGCGAGAAGCTGTTCAAGGAGCTTGTCATTCAACTGTTCGGATATACCGGACAGTTGGCCGTTCCGGGAACAGAGGCGGCAGTTATCCCGGAAATCCCTGCATACGAGGCGGAAAACGAGGGGAAAACAGAAGAAATCCCGGATGCTATGAAAGAACTGGAAGAATACATTGAAGACAAGTATTCCGTGGATCCGGCCACAGAACCCGAGCCGATCGGGAAAGAAAATGATGGTTATAGTAGTTTCCTGCACATTAAGTGCCAGCACTGTGGAAAGGAAAGAACGTATTGCAGTAAGCACAGGATAAAATATCACGAATGCAAAAATTGTGGGGAACGAACAGAACTGAAAGGCATGGTACGGCTGTATACAAACTGTGAATGTGGAAAAAGTGCAACATACTGGACAAACATGACGGAAAAGGCATTCGATGTATGCTGTGTTGAATGCGGTCAGCCTGTGTCAGTGATGTACAACGGGAAAAAGAACCAGTACGAGACAATACAGTAGCAAGGAAATGCATGAGGGGAGCGAACAATGGAAATCATAGAAAAACTGGAACAGTACTATTCCATGAAGCAGGAAGCCAAAGACCTCCGGCAGCGGATTGAGACAGGGGAGCGTTACCTTGCAGAGATGGAAAAAGAGGGGTGTCAGGTATCGGACACAGTGACAGGGACACGGAAAGACGGGACGATCGGAGCGATCTGTGTCACCGGCTTCCCGATTCCGGAATATGAAAAAATAAAAACAATGACGAAAAAGAGAATAGCAAGGCTGAAAATACTGGAAGAGGAACTGATAGAAGCAATGAGCCAGGTGGATGACTTTATTGACAAAATCCCCAAGAGTGAACTCCGGATGATTTTTCGCCTGTACTACATTGACGATTACACATGGTTTCGAGTTGCACACACCATGAACAGCCGGTTTCCAAAACGGAAAAGCAAGTATACGGCAGACAGTTGCAGGATGTTACATAACAGATATCTGGAGAAAATTGAAAAAAATTAAAAAATGTTCGCTCACGTTCGCCTAAAGTATGTTACAAATAAAATGCAAGAACAGACAGACGCATATCTCCTGATGTTCGAAAAAGCCGCCGATCCTCTCGGTGGCGGCTGACGGAATGTAGTTTAAGGGAAAAACATATGGCTTTACAGGCTGTATACCCTGGTTCGACCCCAGGTGTTCCGATCGGCAGCAGATGTTGCCGCTGCTGTGAATAATCATAAAATTTTCCTTTCGAAATGCAAAAAGTGCCTTTTATCGGGCACTTTTTTGCATATTCTTTGAAAAACCTCTTGACATATGGTACACCATATGATATTATATATACATAAGGAGGTGAGATACAGATGAGCGATGAAAACAGAAACAGATCCGGAATCGACTGGAAGAGCTGGTTACTCACAGCGATCACGGATCTGGCAATCGGGATCATACTTATGATCCTTGACAAACTCTTCTAAGAGTTAATCTTAGAAGAACGGAGAGGGGCGAAAGCCCTTCTCTAAAACAAATATAACACGAAGGCTCATCTGTGTAAAGTATGTTGTGGAAATTAGGGATATTTTTCATCACAATCGGATTAGTAAAGATTGCATATTATCTGATCCAGAAATGGAGGGATAAACGTGCCAATCGGTAGTCCATCAAAGCAAACGATTGCAACAGAAAAGTACATGAAGAAAGCCGGCTGGATTTCCAAAAGCTACAAACTCAGAAAAGAAGTGGTGGAAGAGTTTGCAAAAGCCTGCGAGGAAGCAGGGGTAAGTCAGGCAGGCCAGATTATGGCAATGATGCAGGAGTTTGTGAAAGAACAGAACAACAAGTAATGCAACGAAAGGGGCATCCGTTTATCGGATGTCCTTTTCGTATACAGAAAAGAGGGCAGATGTTAAAGAGCTGTAGTTACTGCGGAAAGATACATGACACCAGGAAGCCGTGTGCGGAGAAGAAAGTAAGGCAGAAAGAATGCCAGAGACAGCGAAGCAACAGCAGAGCGAAAATATTTCATCATAGTAGCAGGTGGTCACGTAAGAGTGAAGCCATAAAGGAACGTGACCACTATATGTGCCTGTGCTGCAAGGCTGGTATGGGACATGGGAAGGTGTACAACACAGATACATTAGAAGTGCACCACATCATACCGATTGAAGAGGACGATGACAGGAAACTGGATGATGACAACCTGATCACAGTATGCAGGGTGCACCATGAGCAATGTGAGAACGGAAGAATCTCAAGAGAAAAGCAGAAAGAACTGGTAACAGAGTCCATGCATGAAGAAAATCCAGAGGGGGGAGGGGGTATATACGTATTATAATATTGTATTACTTGCAAAAATGCAGACCATGGGCAGGTATCCCCCCCGGCTGTGATTCTGCTTTTTAGTGGGGGAAGCAATGACCGACGCCCCATGATTATTTACAAAAAATTCCCAAAATGAAGAAAAAATGAAAGGAGGTAGCCAATGGCACGACCATCAAAGCCGGTGAGTGTGATCCAGATGGAGAAAAAGTCTCATCGGACGAAGAAGGAACTGGCATCCAGGAAGCGGGCAGAAGATCAGATGCTTGCCGGGGACAAGATCCGGAAGTTTCCGGAAGTCCGGGAGAATCGGAAGGCGTCAATGGAATGGGAACGTATTACAGAAATCCTGGATCGCATCGATAAGAATGACAGAACCTATGAAACGGTTATCAACCGGTACTGTCTGATGCTGGCAGAATGTCGGGATATGGAAAAACTGAAAAAAACTATAGAAAAAAGTATAAAGGACCTGACAAAGGCATTTAAGGAACAGGTTCTTGCCGAAGTATCACCGACAGAGAAAGCCGAATTGCTGATAAATTTCACGGAACAGATGTACAAGATGTCTGCAACACTGATCAAGTATGACCGCGAAATCGAAAAGAAAAGGGCAATGCTGCTTGCAATCGAAAAGGAATCCGGGATGACACTGGCGGCTATGCTCCGAACCATTCCGAAAGAGCCGGAAAAAGCAGCAAATCCATTACTGGAGGCGTTGAACAGTGGCTAAGATACAGGAGAGCAAAGCATATAAATACTGCGAATGGGTATTGCAGAAGGACAATCAGAAAGCACCTTCTTATGTGAAAAAACAGTGTGAATCCTGGAAGAAAATTGCAGATGGGGAAGATCCGGAAGCATATGTGGGTGAAAAAACATATGAAAAGATTATGAAACTGCTTGGTCTGATGGTGCATCCGGATCTGCAAAAGCCGCTGAATGAGTCTCTTGAGGACTATGCAATGCTGTTTATCACAGCCACTTTCTGTACGAGGACTATGGATCCGGATATCGATACAGAGGTGCGGTTTTATGAAACGGCACTTCTGAAAATCGCAAGAAAAAACTTCAAAACCTTTAATGCAGCGGTCATCTTCATTCTGCTGATGCTTACAGAGCCGCGTTTTTCGCGGTTTTTTTCCGTTGCTCCGGATTTGAAACTGTCAAAAGAGCTGCAGATAGCAATCAAAAAAATCATAAAGTCCAGTCCGATTCTGAGTGATGAACTGGATCCGGTGTTTAAGACATTGCGAAATGAAATCCGATGCAATCTGACAGAAAGTGAATATACACCGCTTGCCTACAGTGAAGACAAAATGGACGGAAAGCTTCCAAGTGCATTCCTGGCAGATGAAGCCGGGGCAATGGATTCTTACCCTGTGGAGGCGATGCGTTCCGGACAGATCACAGTTACCAATCCGCTCGGGATCATCCTGAGCACAGAATACCCGAATGATAACAACGTTATGATAGACGAAACGGACAAAGGGAAAAAGGTGCTGGACGGTCTGAGGGAGAATAGAAGGATGTTTTCCCTGATCTATGAGCCGGATGACTATCTTTTGCAGGGAGATGAATGGCAGAAAAATGACCTGTGTATCTACCAGAGCAATCCGGTAGCTTGCACGAATAACCGTATCTTCCGGAAAATTGTTGAAAAGCGAACGGATGCGGTGGACTACGAAAACAAACGAGAAAATTATCTGTGCAAGCACAATAACATCAAGTACAAAGGGCTTGGTGTGGAAGGCTATATCGAAATCACAAAGGTTCGTAAATGTAAAAAGAAAAAGGACGATGAATGGTGGAAAGGCCGGAGAGTGTGGCTTGGACTGGATTTGTCGCTGTCAGAAGATAACGTGTGCGTAGACATGAAAACTTATGAAGGCGATGACAAAGACAATGCTGTTCTGTATACAAGGACGATGGGTTTTATCCCGGCCGGGAAAATTGCACAAAAAAGTAAGCGGGAAGGTGTGGATTATAACACGCTGATCCGGAACGGATGCTGTATCGCATGCGGTGATGAGGTGATTGATTACACGAAAGTGGAAGAATATGTGCTGACGCTGGAAGAAAAACTGGGCGTGGAAATTGTACAGATCGGGTATGACCGATGGAATGCAATCTCAAGTATCCAGAAATTCGAAAATGCAGGTTATGAGTGCGTAGAGATCAAACAGCACTCCAGCGTCCTGCACTCACCGACCAAATGGCTGAAAGAATGTATTCTTTCCGGAAGATACTGGTATGAAGAAAACCTGATGCTTGAGATCAACTTTCAGAACGCCAGATGTACCGAAGATACGAACAAAAATAAATATGTAAACAAAAAGAAATCCGTTGAAAAAGTCGACCAGGTTGTCGGAAACATCAACAGCACTTATCTGATTGAACAGGAACTGCTGTATGGCGGGGATGGATTTGTAGCACAAGTGGGATGAGGTGATTGAAATAGGAATATGGAAACGCTGGCGGGAAGCCAGGGAACAGCCAAAAGAAACGGAAATCGTATCCGATTCACTGCTTCGGGCATTGATCGGAGAGACAAAAATAACAGCAGAAGAGGCAATGAGCATCCCGACGGTAGCAGGATGCGTTGGAAAGATTGCGGACACGGTTGCGTCACTGGAAATCAAATTGTATCGCAGAAATGGTGATGCAATCGAAGAAGTGCTGGATGACAAGAGGACAAAACTGCTGAACAACGATACAGGAGACACATTGGATGCATTCCAAATGAAGCGGGCTATGGTAAAAGATATGTTCCTGAACAAAGGCGGGTATGCGTTTGTCAATAAAAGTAACGGAGAAATTGTATCTCTGCACTATGTAGAAGCAGACAGGCTTGCTTTTTCGTACGATCCAAACCCGATATTTAAAGATTATAAAATCTACTGTTATGGCAGTTATTATGAGGGGTGGCAGTGGATCAAGCTTCTGAGAAACACCAGGAACGGTTACAGCGGTGAGAGCATTATTGACGAGTCCAGGACATTCTTTGAAACAGCCTATGCAAGCCTTTTGTATGAAAGAAATCTGGTAAAAACTGGCGGAAATAAAAAAGGCTTCCTGCAGTCGGCAAAAAAATTGTCGGCAGAAGCTATGGAAGCACTGAAAAGAGCATTCAAGAGAATGTACTCAGACAGCTCAGAAAACGTTATCGTACTCAATGATGGCCTGACCTTCAAGGAATCATCTAACACATCCGTTGAACTGCAGCTAAACGAAAATAAAAAGACAAATGCAGATGAAATCTGCAAGATGTTTCATGTGCCGCCGTCGATCATCAGCGGAAAAGCAACCGAAGAAGACAAAAAAACCTACATAGAAGGTGCCATTATACCGATACTGGACCGTTTTGCAACAGCGATCAATGCGGTAATGCTGGATGAAGATGAAAAAAACGACATGTTTTTTTCGTTTGATACCACGGATCTGGTAAAAGGTGACATCGAAAAACGGTTCGGAGCGTATAAAATCGCAATTGATTCCGGATTTATGCAGATTGATGAGGTCAGGGAAAAAGAAAAACTTCCGGTTTTTGGTCTGGATTTCATCAAGTTAGGATTGCAGGATGTATTATACAGCCCATCCAGCAAGACAGTATATACACCAAACACAGATAAAACATCGAAGATGGGCGAAACACCCATCGAAAAAGAAACAGAAAAAACAAATCCGGAGAAAGAAGAACCAATAACAGAAGAATTTGATAAAGAGGAGAAAGAAGGTGAGGAAGATGCGGATTGAGATCCGGGAAGAAAGTGTGATCATTGATGGATATGTGAACGCAGTCGAACGCGAAAGTAAGCCGATTGCAAAACCCGGAAGGCAAAGAAGGTTTGTGGAAAAGATTAAAGCCGGGGCATTCGGGCGTGCAATCAAGCGCGCAAAAGCAGAAAACAGGGCAATCCGGGTACTGCTGAACCATGATGAAAAGCGGGAGGTGGCAAACACACTGGATGCAACAGCAATTCTGAAGGAGGATAACATCGGACTGCACTGCCACTGTGAAATCAGGGATGCAGAACTGAAGGAAAAGGCGGCAGCAGGAAAGCTGAGGGGATGGTCATTCGGCTTCTATTGTCTGAAAGATGACTATGAAGAACGCAGAGAGAATGAAGAGGTAGACCACCGTAATGTAAGAGAACTGATCCTGAATGAAGTATCGATTCTGGATGACAGGAAAACACCTGCTTATGCCGGAACGAGCATCGAGGTGCGGGACGACGATATGTTAGAATTCCGGGCGTTTGAGGACGAAACAGAGCTGATACAGGAAGAAAAAGAGAATGATATCCATGAATTTGAGCATCGCTACATGAAAATCACGGCAGAACAGCCGGTATAAAAGGAGGACCATATGAAGAAAAAGAAATTATTAGAAATGCGTGCAGCCAAGCAGAAAAGAATGAAAGAAATTCTTGAGGCAGCAACCAATGAAGAACGTGCCCTGAATACAGAGGAACGTGACGAGTTCGGAACACTGGAGGAAGAGATCCGGGGCATTGATGAAACCATCAAAGCGATGGAATCCATGCGAAACCTGGAAAAAGAACCGGAAGAACCGGAAAAGGAAGAAAGAAGCCAGGAAGAAAGAGATCTGGAAACATTCGAAAGCTTCTTACGTGGAACAGCAGGTGAAACACGGGCGGACAATATGACATCTACAGACAACGGTGCTGTAATTCCATCCAGTATCGCCAATAAGATCATCGAAAAAGTTCTGGATATTTCTCCGGTTTTCTATGATGCAGACCGATATAACGTAAAAGGAACGCTTACGATTCCGTATTACGATGAAGCAACCGGAGACATTACAATGGATTATGCAGAAGAATTTACGGACGGAGAATCCACTTCCGGAAAATTCAAAAGCATTTCACTTGCCGGTTTCCTTGGCCGTGCGATCACGGACGTTTCCAAGAGCCTGATCAACAACAGCAACTTTGACATCGTGAACTTTGTGATCAACCGCATGGCAAGATCAATTGCAAAATGGATCGAAAAAGAATTACTGATCGGAACAAACAAGAAGATTGAGGGACTTCAGGGAGTAACACAGAAAGTGACAGCAAAAGCAGCGGATAAGGTTACAGCAGACGAAATTATCGACCTGCAGGAGAGCATTCCGGATGTTTATCAGGCAGATGCCTATTTTATCATGAACAAGAAGACAAGAACTGCTATCCGAAAACTGAAAGATGGACAGGGTAACTATCTGCTGAATAAAGATGCGAACTCCAGATGGGGTTATACGCTGTTTGGAAAAGATGTATATACATCAGATGCGATGCCGGAAATGGCAGCAGGAAAAAGAGCAATCTACTATGGGGATTACAAAGGTCTTGCGGTCAAGGTGTCTGAGGATGTGACGATCGATGTGCTCAGAGAAACCAAAGCAAGACAGCACGTGGTTGAAGTACTCGCTTTCCTGGAAATGGATGCAAAAGTGCAGAATGCAGAAATGCTGGCCGCACTGGAAATGGCGGCAGCCTGAAAGGACTAATCTATGAAAGTCAGTGAAGTGACACTGCAGTATCTGGTGGATTATGCCAGGATCGATGATCCGACCGAAGTTGAGATCCGGGAGCTGAAAGAAATGAAAAAGCAGGCAGTTGCACAGATCAAATCCTATACCGGACTTACGGAAGAAGAACTGGATCAGCACGAAGATATTACGCAGGCTCTGGTATTGCTGATTATGGATGCGTTCGATAACCGGAATCTGTACATAGAAGGGAAAGCCAGCAATATCAACAAAGCGGTGGAGAGCATCCTGTCGATGCACTCCATCAATCTGCTTTAGGCGGTGAGACATGAAGACATTAAACATTGGAAAACTGAATAAGCGGATCACGCTCATGTGTCTACAGGATGTAGAAGATGAGATGGGGCAGTCCACAAAAAAACTACAGGTAAAAGCAGTAGTATGGGGAACACTCTACCCGGTACGTGGGGCAGAATTCTATGAACTGCAGAAGATCCAGAGCAGAGTGACGCATAAATGTTATTTGCGATACCGGGAAGACATCGACACAAACAGTATTCTGGTATATGCAGGAAAACAGTATTCTGTGACAAGCGTTCTGGATGTAGGACTGGAGCACAAAATGCTTGAGATTATGTGCTGTGAGTACACAAACAAGGATGTGATGTAATGGATGAAACACTTTCTTTTCAGATAGAAGGTATGGATGAGCTTGCAGAAAGCCTTGAAAAATTTGCCAGAAGATATCCGGATCGTGCAGGTAATGCCCTGGAAAAGCAGGCAAAGGAACTGCGAAAGGATGTCACAAAAATGGTGAGGAATGACACGGATACCGATGGAAGTTCCAAGAGATCCCTTGCGAAATTGAAAGAATACAAGATCAGCCAAATAAGAGGGATAGGGCTGAATCAGCAGGTAGACATCAGTGGAATTGCACCACATTTTCATCTGATAGAAAACGGTCATATGCTGAAAAATAAAGAGGGGGAATCCATTGGGAAAGGTTATGTACCAGGTTATCATTTTATGGATCGGGCACGTAAAAAAAGAGAAAAAGAACTGCCGAAAGAGATTGAGGCAGTGATTGACAAGACGTTGAGAGAGGAGGGCTTCCTGTGACGATCGCAGAGGTCAAAAAGGGATTGCTCTTGAAAATGCAGGAAGCATTTCCGAAGGAAACCTATAAATATTATGCAATGGAAGTGAAAGAAGGCTTTACGAGACCTTCTTTTTTTACGCAGCTGAAGCCGGTAAGCATGGAACCGTGCAATTACAATTCCAGAAGCAGTCAGGCTGCTTTCTACATCACATATTTTCAGAAGACGATCGACGAGGCAGAAGCACTGGATGTGATCCAGAAGCTGAGAGATCTGTTCGGACTGTATGTGAAAATAGGGGATCGGGCTGTAAAAATCCTGGATTATGATTATGAATTTTCCGGGAAAGAAAAAAACATTGCAGAAATCACCGTAGACGTTGAATGGATGGACCGCATCGAGCACAAAACAGATGCACCAGTGATGGAAAACGTTGAATTAGAACAGAAATGGAGGAGCAGAGCATGAAAATGCCAAGCGTTACAATCTCTTTCACAGAGGCGGCGACCGCAGCAGTGAAGAGAGGCGAAAGAGGGATCATCGCCATGATCCTGAAAGATACCGTACCGGCAGAGAATCCGGTTCGATGTGTGACGGAAGAAGATATTCCGACAGAGCTGTCGGAAGCAGGAAAACAGCAGATCCGTCTGGCACTGAAAGGGTATGTGAATACACCAAACAGCGTGATCGTATATACGATCGGAAAGAGCGAAGAAAATTATGAAACAGCGTTGAATTACCTGAAAACAGTCAGATTTGATTATCTGGTGGCACCGAGCGTTGAAACGGACGGACAGCTGTCAGCAGTGGTAACTTACGTTAAAAACGAGAGAAAAGCAAACAAACTGATCAAAGCAGTACTGCCGAATGTTACGGCAGACAGTGAAGGGATCATCAATTATGCAACAGAAACCGTATATGAAAACGATACGGAATACACGACCGAACAGTATTGTTCCAGGATTGCCGGTATTATCGCAGGAACACCGATCACGATCTCCTGCACTTACGCACCGCTTCCGGAACTGACGGACTGCACAAGGATGACATCAAAAGAAGCAGATGCGGCAGCAGAAGCTGGTAAGCTGATTGTATGGTGGGATGGTGAAAAAGTTAAAACAGGAAGAGGAATCAACAGCCTGACTACACTGACAGATGAAAAAGGAGAACAGTTCCAGACGATCAAAATCGTGGAAACGATGGACATGATCACAAATGATATCCGCATGACAGCGGAAGACAGTTATATCGGAAAATATGCCAATACATACGACAATAAATGTCTCCTGGTGTCAGCCATCGGAAATTACTTCGAAAAACTCCAGAAACAGGGTGTGCTTAACAGCTGGATGCTGGAAATCAATGTGGAGGCAAACAGGGCATACCTGAAAGAAAAAGGAACCAATGTAGACAAAATGACGGAAGATGAGATCAAGAAAGCCAATACAGGAAAAAACGTCTTCCTGAAAGCAAAATTGTCAATTCTGGATGCAATCGAAGACATTGATCTGCCGATTGCAATCTAAGAGAAAGGAGACACAAGATGGGAAACAATGTGCAGCATGCACCGGAAAAGACCATTAACGGAACATTTGGGGAAGTGTGGATTGATGATTATTATGCAGCAGAAACCACAGGACTTGAAGCCAAAGTAACACTGGAGAAGACAGAGGTCAACCAGACAGGAAGCCTGGCAAAAGGTTACAAAGTAACCGGTATTGACTGTAAGGGAACTGTAAAAATGAATAAAGTCACATCCTTCTTCATCAATCTGCTTTCCGAAAACATCAAAGCAGGAAAAACAACCACCTGCACGATCATTTCCAAACTGGAAGATCCGGATGCATATGGAGCAGAACGTGTAAAACTGACGGGATGTACGTTCGATGAGCTTACACTGGCAAACTGGGAAGCAAAGAAACTGGGAGAAGAAAGCTATCCGTTCACATTTACAGGATGGGAGCTTATGGACACGATTACGGCAGAATAAGGAGATTGTATATGAATATTGTAGATAAATTATTGAAAATGGATGCAAAAAAAGCAGAGGAATTGCAGACCGGTACCGTGAAATCAAAAAGACTGGCAAAATTGCTGGGGGAAAAAGAGGCAGAAATCAAAATCAGGGAAATCAAATCCAGAAGACTGAATGATATTGTCTCGTATCAGATTGACGGAAAAGGGAATTTTGACTATGCGAAAAGCTACGATGCAAAAATCATGATGTGTGTGGAAGGTATCACAGAACCAGATCTTCGGAACAAGGATCTCCAGGGACATTTTGGATGTAAAAGTGCAAAAGAACTCTGTGAAAAACTTTTTGGAATGGAGATCACAACGATCAGCGATGAAATCAGCCTGCTGTCTGGTGTAGAAACAGATACGGATACGGAGGAAGAAGTAAAAAACTGATTGAGACGAATGGGGAGATACAGTGTATGTATTTCCTCTTTCGTTATCATCACATCATGCCTGGGGAGTATGAAAAGATGGGGTTCGGGGAGCGAATCGTGTCAAAAGCATTCATGCACTACCAGATAGAAAAAATGAACGAAGAGATGGAGAGATTAAAAAGGGGTACGTAAATGGCAAAAGTAATAGATATCACACTGAAGCTGATTGATAAGTGTACCTCTCCGCTCAAAGGAATACAGGGTAAACTGAAAGAAAATGCCAATCAGTGGACGAGAGCAGGAAAACAGATCCAGAGAGCAGGGGAAAACATTGAAAAAGTAGGAGCTTCCCTGACGAAAACACTGACCGTTCCGATTGCCACGGCGGGAGCTGCCTGCATCAAAGTAGCCAGTGATTTTGAAGCAGGAATGAGTACGGTTCAATCCATCTGTGGTGCATCAGGGGAAGACTTGGATAAGCTGTCCGAGAAAGCTAAGGAAATGGGTGCAAAAACCAAGTTTTCCGCAACGGAAGCCACGGATGCATTCAAATACATGGGTATGGCAGGCTGGAACACACAGCAGATGCTGGATGGTATCGAAGGAGTTATGTATCTGGCAGGAGCTACCGGGGAAGACCTTGCATCGACATCGGATATTGTGACGGATGCCATCACAGCATTTGGGTTGTCAGCGCAGGATACGAATATGTTTGTGGATGTACTTGCAAAGACAGCAAACAGTGCAAATACGGATGTCGCAAAACTGGGTGAATCGTTCAAGTATGTTGCACCGATTGCCGGAGCGATGCACTACAATGTCCAGGATGTATCAACGGCTCTTGGAATTATGGCGAACAGCGGCATCAAGGCATCAACTGCAGGCACATCCCTGCGGTCGTGGATTTCACGCATGGCGGCACCGACCAAACAGGTCAAGACCGCCCTGGATGAACTTGGATTGTCACTGGTAGATGCCAATGGCGATACGAAAGATTTTGAAACACTGATGAGAGACACCAGAGGTGCGTTTTCAGAATTGACAGATGCTGAAAAAGCACAATACGCATCTATGCTTGCAGGAAAGTCCGGAATGTCCGGACTTCTGGCGATTGTCAATGCATCAGAGAGTGATTTCGACAGCCTGTCACAGGCAATATATGATTCAGACGGCGCCTGCAAACAGATGTATGACACAGCAAATGATAACCTGAGTGGTCAGATGACAATTTTAAAATCGACACTGGAATCCATTGCGATCAGTCTGGGAGAGAGAATGACACCATATGTCAAGAAAGCGACTGAGTGGTTACAGAAGATGGCAGAGAAGTTTAATTCACTGTCGGACGAACAGAAGGACCAGGTAATCAAGATTGCAGGGATTGTGGCAGCGATTGGGCCAGCATTGCTGATATTTGGAAAAGTAGTAGGAACCATTGGAAAGGTAACATCTGCATTTGGAAAAGTAGGGGGAGCAATCAAAAAAGCAGGAAGTCTGTTCAAGTTAATTACATCACCGGCGGGCATTGCAATCATGGTAGTAGCTGCTATTGCTGTGGCAGCATTTCTGATCATCAAAAACTGGTCAAAGGTCAAAGTTTTTCTGGCGAATGTTAAAGACTGGTTTTCGAATGCTTTCGAGAAAGCGAAAGATATTGTTGAGAAGTTCAAGGAAAAGTTTGAACAGGTAAAAGAAGCAGTACAGCCGATCACAAGTGCATTGTCAGAGGATTTCAAGCGGTGCGTGGATGCTGTGAAACCGGTACTGGAAAAGTTCGGAGAACTGTTCCATGCAGTATTTGAAAGAGCACAGCAGAAATTTGAACATTTCAAAGAAGTTGCCGGACCGATCGCATCCCAAATTGTTGAGGCAATATCAGACATTGCAGAAACACTGGGACCGATATTTGAAAGAGGACTGGGACTGGCTGCTGAAAAAATCACATCATTTGCGGAAACAGCTACAGAAATATTTGAGAGTGTCATGGGTGTAATTGGCGGTGTCATTGATTTTATCACTGGTGTATTTACAGGAAACTGGGAAAAAGCATGGCAGGGAGTGAAAGACATTTTCGGAAATATCTTTTCAGGGATTGTTGCATTGTTTAAGCAGCCGATGAACGGTGTGATTTCTGCGATCAATTCAGCGATTAACGGAATTAACAGCATTCATATTGATATACCGAAATGGGTGCCAGGAGTAGGAGGAAAGACTTTTTCACCGACGATCGCGACCATTCCGGCGCTTGCAAAAGGTACACAGAACTGGAAAGGCGGCTTGGTACAGATTTCAGAAAAAGGCGGTGAGATCGTAGATCTGCCGAAGGGTTCCAGGGTATATCCACATGATGAATCTGTACAAAAAGCCTATAAAGACGGAGCAAGAAGCGGAAAGGGAACGACACAGGTCAACATATCCATACCAAAACTTGCAGATCAGATCATCGTGAGAGAAGATGCAGATATTGAAAGGATAGCCGAAATGCTGGCATATAAGCTGGAAAAAGTATCACAAAACCTTGGAGGTGGAGAGATTGGATATTTATATTAAATGGGAAAATGATACAAAAGGTTTCAAGATGCCGATCAACCCGGAAAGCTTCAGAATTTCGGACAGTATGAACAATACATCAATGATTGTCCATGATTTTGGAGAAGTCAACTTAAAAGGAAAACGAAATCTGAAAGAAATCACCCTTGAAGCATTTTTCCCGGGGCAGCAGTATGACTTTGCAAGAGATTCATATAAAGATCCATATGAATATTATATTAAAAGCATCAAGGCTGTGTTTGAAAGTAATACAACGGTACATCTGATTATTACTCAGACGGATATCGATGGATTCTATACGATAGAATCGTTTGAATATGGACACGAAGAAAGAAACCGGGATGTAGCATACAGCATTACACTGAAGGAATATCGCGAAGCAAAGGCTGTCAGTACTGTTTCATCTGGAGGTACTGCGAACCGTGTGCAGGCGGCAAGAACGACGAAACAGGTCAAAACCGTAACACACAAATGGAAAAAAGGGGATACCTGGCAGAAACTTGCGAAAAGCAATCTTGGTTCATCAAAAAACTGGAAAAGTGTAAGAAAGGCGAATCTCTCGGTGATCAAAAAGGCAAAGAAAAAGCACCCGAAAAAGAAAGAGAAGCTGGCACTTGTTGGCTATAAGGTGGTGATCAAGGCATGATTCAGTTTCGATGGAAAAATGTCTGGCTGCCATTTGAAAAAGTTGAGTGGTCCGGAACAGACACCCAGTGTTCAAGGCAGATTACAGTCACGCTGCAATCGAATCCGTATGATGGCAGCGTGGAAAATCCGGCAATCGCACTCGGCGATCTGGTGTACCTGTATGATGGAACAGCGCAGATATTTGTCGGGACGGTCACGACCAGAGAGAAACAGGCAGAGATTGGAACGGCAACCTATACGGCGATGGACTTTATGCATCATTTATTGCGTTCGAAAGCGAGCAAGAAATTCAAGAAGCTGACACCGGAAAAGATAACTGCAAAATTATGTACAGAAATAGGGGCAGGCACGGAAAGTCTTGCCACAACCAAAACGAAGATTGCAAAGCTGATTTTTGAAGATAAGAGTTATTACGATATGATCATAACAGCGTATCGGAAAGCCAGAGCAAAAACAAAAAAGAATTATATTCCGGTTATGAAGGGGAATAAGGTGAGTGTGATTGAAAAAGGCCAGGCATCCGGAGTGACCTTGACGCAGGGGGTAAACGTGACAGATGCAACGTATACGGACACGACAGACAATATGGTCAACACGGTAAAAATATACAATGCATCCATGAAAAAGATCGGACAGGTATCTGCGGGGGCAGACGTGTCAAAATATGGTGTATATCAGGAAACCGAGAAAAAAGAAAAAGGTTCTGATGCAAAAAAGAAAGCAAAGGCAAAACTTGTAGGAGTAACCAAAGAAGCCAGCATTGAAAGCATCGGAGATATACGTGCAATATCTGGAAAAAGTATCATTATCCGTGATAATGCGGCAGGATTGTCGGGGACGTTTTTTATAAAAAGTGATACACACACTTTTTCAGATGGGACACATACGATGAAACTTGACCTGTCCTGGAAAAATGAAATGGAAGAAGGAACATCAACTTCAAAAGCCTCCGGCAAGAAAGAATTAACAAATTCTGCCAAATGTTATTACCTAAGTGGTTCGACTGTGTATCATTCTTCTGCCACATGCAGCGCATGCAAAGGAAAGAAAACAGCGAAAAGCACCGTTGCGAAAATGAAACAGAAGAAAATCACAAAAGGAAAAAATAAAGGCAAACGAAAATATAAGCCGTGTTCAAGGTGTTGGACAACATAGGAGACAAAATGAATGCATACGAAAAAATAATAAGAGTAATTCGAAAAGAATCGGAACAGTCAGAACGTGCACCAGCATTAAAAATGTGCGAAATGAACTCGGGTGAATCCTGCGTGATGGATGGGATGACGTTGGATGCAGATGATCTGGTGGTCAGCGATCATCTTCAGGGAAAGTTGAAAAAGGGTGATCTGGTCCTGATCACAAAAGTATCAGACGAAACTTATGCAATTATAGCGAAGGTGGTGAATATGTAATGTTTCCATTCGACCTTGAAGAAGATGAGATAATGCCGGAAGTATCAGAAGAAACAGAAAAAGAAGAATATGAAATCAATCTTGAAACAGGAAAGCTGACCGGAAGAAAGATAAGTGGGATAGAGGCAATAAAACAGTGGGTGTGTATAGCACTTTCGATTGACCGGTACCGCTACCCACAGTATTCCTGGCAGTATGGCAACGAATTATATGCACTTATCGGAAAACACTACGATGAAGAATACATAGAAAGCGAGGCACGGCGCATAATCGGCGAGACGGTTATGCAGCACGAAGCAGTAACGGGAATTAAGGACTTGCAGTGTACGATGGAAAAAGACACACTGACAGTATCGTTTACGATTGAAACAATTTATGGAGAAAGTGAGGTGATCACAAGTGTATAGCAGCGACAGGACATTTGACGTTATTATGGCAGAAATGATGGAAACGTTTGGCAGAGATATACGGACAGATGAAGGTTCCCTTGCATATAATGCATGTGCCAAAATTGCAGAAAAATTAGAGGAAATATATGGCGATCTGGATGAGGTAAATGATAACATGCTGCCGGACACACAGGATGACTGGCATCTGATTGAATATGGAAAAGAACGTGGCATTGAATATCATTATGCAACAAATACGGTTGTAAAAGCGGTATTCAAGCAGGAAATTGAAATAGGAGAAAGATTTTCATGCGGAGATTATACTTATGAAGTTACCGAACTGATTGACGGGTATACATATAAAATGGCGTGTGAAACAGAAGGAGCAGAGGCAAATGCTACCATTGGACAGCTTGAACCGATTGAATATGTAGACGAATACCAAGGGGGCGAAATTATAGAGATTCTGGAAAAAGGAACCGATGATGAGGATATCGAAAGTTTTCGTGGAAAAGTAATCAGTACGTTCAAGACAACCTCATTTTGCGGAAACAAAGCAGATTATCGCAGATACATCGATCAACTGGATGGAGTTGGAGGCTGTAAACCGTTACGGCGGCAGGCAGATTCTCCACAGATTGTGGTATATATTATCGGTGAAGATTTTCTTGTACCAGATGAAGAAGTCGTAAAAAAAGTGCAGGAAAAAGTTGATCCAGAAGAAAGTCATGGCGAAGGGGACGGCATGGCACCAATCTGCCACACTGTACAGATACACGGTGTAATGGCAGGCGCGGTAGATATTGAAACAAAGATTACATTTGACGATGGATATTCTGCAGAAACCAGTAAAATTCAGATTGAAAAAAGCGTGGAGCTATATCTGGATGAACTGCGGCAGGGCTGGGAGGAGAGAGAACAGACAGATACTATTGTAAGATTGAGCCAGATAGAGGCAAGAATATTGCAGACAGAAGGCATCCTGGATGTTGCAGAAACAAAACTGAACGGAAAAACAGAAAATATACTGCTGTCTTATGAAAAAATCCCGACTCTGGGGGTGATTATTGTTGTTTGAAGTACCTGAAATAATAGGACAAATCCCGGATATAAAAGCAATTTATGATATCAATGAAACACAGAGTGAAAATCTGGAAACAGTTATTGAGCGAATGGATAAGAATATTTTTCTGGAGCAGATGGATGAGGAAACGACGGCGCGCTGGGAAACGATGCTTGGTATCAACCCACAGGATAATGACACACTGGATGACAGACGGTTCCGCATAAAAGCGAGTGTTTTGGAAAGGAGACCATATACGGAGACAGCGATCCGGCGAAAGCTTCAGACGTTATGCCCGGAAGGATATGAAATGTCAGTTGATACCGATCGGCAGCAGGTGACAATCAAAATTGCCTTAAAATCGCGAAAAATGATTCAGGATGTACGAAAATACATAGAAGATATATTGCCGCTGAATATGGTCTATACAGTTATGGTCATGTGGAATCAGTACAGTACGTTCACAGGATTGACTTATGCGGAAATGCAAAAAAGAACACACAAGCAGTTAAGAGAGGAGAGTGTGCAGTGAACTACACGGAATATATGAATCTTAGAAAACCGGAAGAAGATGATTTCTATTCGGTCGAGGATATCAACGAAAATGCAGAGAAAATAGATAAAAAAATAAAAGAAACAGATCAGCAAATGAAAAAAAATGTAGAAAAGACAGACGCGGCAGTAATGAAAGTGGAGCAATCAGCTGAGAAAGTGGATATTGCAACAAAAAAAGCAGAGCAGAGTGCCGAAGCGGCAGAAACGGCAGCGAAAAAGGTTGAAAACATGGAAGCAGTGATGCTGTACAATACTGTAATGCCAATATGGAATGTACTTGCGGATGAGTTATCGGTCGAAATAATCAACGGATCTGTATGGGGGGCATCTGGAGGGGTATCCATCCTGGTTCAGGCAACAGCTAACAGTCAATGTACATGGATGGATGTCAGGCCAGGTGATGTGTATTGGGTACGTGCAAGCCATGAGGGCGAGAGCGCATACGCAACTGTGATGCTGACGTATGGAGGCGCTGTTGATGGTACAGACGGGAATGTAGTGGGTTTTATCAATGATCCATATGTAGCAGGAACAAATGATTATTTTGTAACGATTCCGGAAGGTAGCAAAGCAGATACGATGCTGATATCATCGGTTGGGGAAGCGGTTAAAAAAATCAGGGTGTGGAAGGTAAATGCTGACAAGCTGGATCCGTACAAGTCTATTACCGGGGCCGCCGCCCATAACGCAACCTGCCGTGGGAAAAAACTGGGAAACGCACTGACAGGCGAGATGCTTGCAGGCATCAGGGACGGAAGTTTTTCTGATCTGTATGTCGGCGATTACATCGAAACGGAAGATAACATTTATCGGTTTATGGATTTCGACTACTTCTTAGGGTGCGTTTCAGGTGTATCTGGCGGGAAGATCGAAAAACACCATGCCATCCTGGTCCCGGACAGGGTAATGGGCAGCAGTGCCATTGATAATCATCCGGAGGCAACCCAGCCGAAAGAAACGCACATGTATGCGAACAAGCTGCCGGAGATCACTCGGACATTAAAGAGCATATTCGGAAACGATAATGTTGCCATGATGGACAGGATCATCCCGAAAACGGCAAATGGCGAGCCGACAGGCTGGGACTGGGTGAATGTCGGGGCAGACCTGCTCACAGAAGAAATGGTGATGGGTCATGGTTCATGGGGACAATGGCCTGGAATTCAGATCGGGGTATTGAAAGGACAGCTTGCCGGATTCCGTTACAGCCACTCCCTGATGTGTTCGAACGATGACTACTGGTTACGGAACAAGCGGTCGGCGACAAACTATGCACTGATCAGCTCCGGCGGTATTTCGAGCAGCGACATCGGAAATCAGCAGCACGGGGTCAGACCATTTTTTGTTATATGGTAGGAAATGAGTTGAACATAAAAATCAGAGCAGGACCGTAGAAACCCATTTTTATTGCAATTTTGAAACTTACAAACGAAAAGAAGCCTTGTGTAGAGCGATGGCATTGCCCACAAGACTTCTTAGTTGATTTCTTAGCTGAATACATTCTAACACATTCAGCTAAGAAAGGAAAGACTAACGAGGATGAAAAAAGAAATGGTTTGCACGATTACAGGCGCAGTCGGTGGAGCGATTGCGTCATTTTTTGGCGGATGGGATTCCGCACTGTACACGCTCATTATTTTCATGGCAATCGACTACTTATCCGGTCTGATTGTTGCCGGGGTATTCCACAACAGTAAGAAAACGTCAACAGGGACATTAGAAAGTCGGACAGGCTGGAAAGGTCTGTGCAGGAAATGCATGACACTGCTGTTCGTGCTGGTGGCGTACCGGCTGGATTTGGCAATCGGTGTTGACTACATCCGTGATGCGGTGATTATCGGTTTCATCGCCAACGAACTGATTTCAATCGTCGAAAACGCCGGATTGATGGGCATACCACTGCCGGCAGTGATTACTGGGGCGATTGATATACTGACACAGAAAGCAGACAAGAAGGGGGACGCGTGAGCGTTCCTCTTTTGTTATCACGAAAAACAATGGAGGAAAGACATGAACGGATTATTAACAATCAATTATGAAACAGAACAGCCGACAGTGTCAGCAAGAGAGTTACACGCAGGTCTGGAAATATCTGAAAGATTTCAGTCGTGGTTTAATAGACAGTTGCAGTATGGATTTCAAGAAAATACCGATTATGTAGGGCGTAAAGAATTTAACACCCTGGCAAAACAGGAATTGCAGGATTACTTCATTTCTGTAGATATGGCAAAACAGATCTGCATGATCCAGCGAAACGAAAAAGGCAGACAGTACCGCCAGTACTTCCTTGACCTGGAAAAAGCATGGAACACCCCGGAACAGATCTTTGCCCGTGCCCTGAAGATGGCAGATCAGCAGATTGAGAAACTCAAAGCAAATAATTTAAGTCTGATGGCAGATGTGCAGCGGATGAAACCCAAAGAAGTATTTGCAGATGCCGTCAGTATATCAAACACCTGCATCCTGATCGGGGAATTGGCAAAGATACTGAAGCAGAATGGTGTAGACATCGGACAGAACAGACTGTTCACATGGATGCGTGAAAACAAATTCCTAATCAGCAGAAAAGGAACAGATTACAACATGCCAACACAGAAAAGTATGGAAGCGGGGTTATTTAAAATAAAAGAAAGAACAATCAATAATCCGGACGGAAGCGTGCGAATCACAAAGACAGTGCTGGTGACAGGAAAAGGGCAGCAGTATTTTGTAAATAAATTTCTGAAAAACTGAAAAATAACTCTTGACTTTTGTAGCTACATAAATTATAATAAAGACAGTTAAGGAAGACCTTAACGAGTAAGGTGGCAGGTGCCGGAAAGGAGAAGCAAATGGAAGAAATGAATCAGGCAGAAGTTGCAAGAGATGAGACAGAACAGAAAATGATTTACAAATTTCTCTTAATGATTAAGGAAAGTAAATCATTGGAAGAGCTGGAAGAAAAGACAAAAGCCCTGCTTAATAAATAAGCAAGGCTAGAACACAAACAGGCGGTACTTGCCACCGCCTGTACACAAATAAAATGTAACACAATTTGTGAAAAAAGGCAAGAGTAAAGAGGCGAGAACAGTAGAAGCAGTAAAGAAAAAAGGAAGACCTTATGCAAATGGTTCTGAAAGATCCATAACAAAAAGAGCCAGAATGACGGAAGAGGACGTAAAAAAGCTGAAATATTGCTGCGAAAAATTAGGTAAAACGGAATCGGATGTTATAAGGCTTGGAATTGAAACAATTTACCGGAAAGTCACAGGATAACAGCATAATTATATTAGGCACTGAGAGAGCTTGGAAACAGGCTCTCTTTTTGTATACAAAAACGAAAGGCAGGTAGAGAATATGAGTTACAAAATCACAAACGCTATATCATCGAACCGAATCCCGGCATGGGGCAACAAAAAGAAGTATATTGCAGTGCATTATCTGGGTGTGGTCGGCCAGAACCATGATCTGGCATCTGATGGCTGTGGTGCCCATTTCTACATCTATTGGGACGGCACTATCTACCAGCGTTGCAGTCTGGATGCGGTACCGTGGGCAGTAGGAACGGCAGGTTATTATGCACAGAAGCATCCGGAAGCCAACAATTACAACACGATCAGCATCGAGATGTGCTGCAAGTGTGACGGCAACGCTGCACTGGCATCTGATCCGAAGTGGTATTTCACAACTGCAACACAGGAAGCCTGTGCATGGCTGGTCAGGCATCTGATGGGACAGTTAGGCATAGCTGCAGATCATGTCCTGCGGCATTATGACATTGTGAATAAGGTGTGCCCAGCGCCTTACGTACACAATAATCATTACAAAACAAGCTGGACATGGAACGAGTTCAAAAAAGCCATTTCCGGCCAGAATACGCAGCCACAGACCACCGGCACACAGACCAGTGCATTCTCCGGATTATCCGAAAAGCAGGCAGCAGAAAAACTGCTGGGGATCTGTGCGCCGATCGCCAAAAAGAACGGACTGCTCCCATCGGTAGCCACCGCACAGTGCATCCTGGAATCTGGATACTGCCGGACAGAGCTGGCACAGAAAGCGAACAATATCTGCGGTATGAAATGCAACCTTTCCGGAAACACATGGGATGGCACGACCTGGGACGGCAAAAGCAGCGTGAAGATCCGCACACCCGAACAGGACACTGCCGGAAATACCTACTATATCAATGCAGATTTCCGCAAATATCCAAGCATTGAAAAGAGCATTGCAGACCGCTGTGCCTATTTGCTGGGAGCAACGGTGGGAAATAAAAAACGCTATGACGGGATCAGACAGTGCAAAACTTACCGCGAACAGATCACACTGATCAAAAACGGCGGTTATGCAACGGATATAGGATATATTCAGAAAATCTGCAATATTATTGAGCGTCACGGACTGGATCGGCAGGATGGTACCGGCGATATTCTGCCGGATACCGGAGAAATATGGTATCGTGTCCGTAAGACCTGGGCGAACGCAAAGAGTCAGATCGGAGCGTTTCACAGTCTGACAAAAGCAAAGCAGTGCGCGGATCAGCACGCAGGCTACAGTGTTTTTGACGAAAACGGTAAAAAGCTGTATACATCTGCCAAAGTTCCTTATAAAATCAAAGTAACAAAAACGAACGTCCCAATCCGGACAGGAGCGGCGAAGAGTTACAGCCGGGTGATGATCTGCCCGGTTGGGGTGTATGAGATCGTGGAAGAAAAAAACGGTTTCGGACGGCTGAAAAGCGGTGCCGGATGGATCTACCTGAAAAAAACAACACTGATGTAAAAAAATAGCCCTGCTAAAATGTAGACAGGGCTTACAATTATTTTTTGCCGATGATTTGAATGCCGTAGTTAATTCGTTGTGAATCAGCTAAACCTCGTGATCCGTGACCGCCAAGAGCCAGATCAATAGCATTCTTGACGCAGTAGTGATTTGCGTATATATTATTGTCATCGGGCAGGTCGACGATCCAGCCGCCTTTATATGGTGATATTATATGTTTTCTGTATTTAATAGATTTCTTTCTGGCAGCAAGGCTGTCTTTCCATATGATTCGCATAGCATTTCCTCCCTGTTTAGGTAAATTTATATGATGATGGGGCAATAAATGTTGCACACAAAGAGATTGATCTGAAAAATCCTAAGACAAACCGGAAAAATGCCGGCTTTACGGACGAAGAAAGAAATAAATTTTCTGTACTTCTGGAAAATGGTTTTGTGGACACTTACCGCTATTTCTATCCAGACCAGGAGGGAGTTTATTCCTGGTGGTCTTACCGGTTCCAGGCAAGGAAGAAAAATGCCGGATGGCGCATCGACTATTTCTGTGTGTCGGAGTGTCTGAAGGAAAAATTAAGGGATGCAAAGATCCACACGGAGGTTCTGGGTTCGGATCACTGTCCGGTAGAACTGGATATCGACCTGTAAGTTTATTCTTGCAATGCATCTTTTGCTTTAGTATAATTGCTAGGAAGATACAAACAAGGAGTCGGGCATTTTTATGAATATTATCAATATAGAACATATCAGTAAGATTTTTGGCGGAAAGGTGATCTTTGATGACATTTCCTGTGGAATTTCAGATGGGGAGAAGATAGGAGTTATCGGGATCAACGGAACAGGAAAGACAACCTTTCTGCGTGTACTTGCCGGTCTGGAAGAGGCTGATCAGGGACGGGTGATCACGCAGAATGGTATCCGGATCGCCTATCTGCAGCAGAACCCGGCTTTTCCGGAAGAAAAACAGGTGATCGATTATGTAACAGACGGTCAGTGGGAAATGGACTGGACGATGGCAAGCGAAGCGAAAAGCATGCTGAACCAGCTTGGGATCACGGAGCATGAACAGCCTTTGCTGGAACTTTCAGGAGGACAGAGAAGAAAGGCAGCACTTGTGCGTACTCTGATCCAGGATTTTGATGTGCTGCTTCTGGACGAGCCGACCAACCACCTGGACAATGAAATGCTCTCCTGGCTGGAAGATTATCTGAACCGCTTTAAGGGAACGGTCATCATGGTGACGCATGACCGTTATTTTCTTGACCGTGTAAGTAACCGGATCCTGGAACTGGATCATGGAAAGCTTTACAGCTACGAAGCCAATTATTCCAGATTTCTGGAACTGAAAGTGCAACGGGAAGAGATGGCGCTTGCCACAGAGCGAAAAAGACAGAGCGTACTGCGTATGGAACTTGAGTGGGCGAAGCGCGGATGCCGTGCCAGAAGTACCAAACAGAGGGCGAGACTGGAACGGCTTGAGGCATTAAAAGCCGGAAAAGCACCGGTCAGTGATGCCACACTGGACATTGATGCATCTGCTGCAAGGATGGGAAGAAAAACGATCGAACTGCATCACATCAGCAAACACTATGGAGAGAAAGTACTGATCGATGATTTTGACTACATCGTTCTGAAAAATCAGAGACTTGGGATTATCGGACCAAATGGATGTGGAAAATCAACGCTGATCAAGATCATTGCCGGACTGATCGAGCCGGATGCGGGAAGCGTTGAGATCGGGGAGACGATAAAGCTTGGATATTTTGCTCAGGAAGTACCGGACATGGATACGGATCAGCGTGTGATCGACTATATCAAAGATGTTGCAGAATATTTGCCGACGAAAGATGGAAAAATATCCGCATCACAAATGCTGGAACGGTTTCTGTTTACACCGGAGATGCAGTATGCGCCGGTTTCCAAACTTTCCGGTGGAGAGAAAAAAAGGCTGTACCTTCTGAAAGTTATTTTTACCGGGGCAAATGTCTATCTGTTTGATGAACTTTCCAATGATATCGATATCCAGACTTTGACGATACTGGAAGATTTTCTGAACAGTTTTCCGGGAATCGTTATCACGGTGTCACATGACCGCTATTTTCTGGACAATGTAGTAGACCGCATTTTTGCGTTTGACGGTGAGGGACATCTGCAACAGTACGAAGGTGGCTATACGGACTATCTGGAGACAAAACAGAAACGGGAAGCAGAAAAAACAGAAGAAAAGAGTACCGGCACACAGAAAGCCGGGGATAAAAAAGAAGAATCTGCAAAAATAACAAAAGACTGGAAGCAGGGCCGTCCGGTTAAACTCAAATTTTCTTATAAAGAGCAGAGAGAATTTGAAACGATTGATGAGGATATCGCAGCACTGGAAGAAAAGATCGTAGCATATGAAAGCGACATTCTGGCAAATGCTACCGATCCTGGAAAACTGAATGAACTGATGAAAGAAAAGGAACGAACAGAGCAGGAACTGGAACAAAAAATGGATCGCTGGGTGTATTTAAATGATCTGGCAGAAAAAATAGAGGCGCAGAAAGGGTGATGGGAAAGTGAATGGATTTCATGGAATGGGAGCTGTCTGGACAAAGGACGGTATGATCTTTTCAAGAGAGCAAAAACAGGGAGAAGAAGCCAGCCTGATTCTTTATAAGAAAGGAAGCAGGGAAGTACTGAAAGAGATACCGTTTCCAGATACATGTACGATTGGGAATATTGTCTCCCTGAAAGCAGAGAAGATCACACCTGCAAAATATGAATATAATTTCCGGGTGAATGGAAAAGTAGTACAGGATCCCTATGCAAGACTTCTGACCGGAACGAAAACCTTTGGCGCGAAAGAAGTACAGGAGCATGAAGTCCGCTGTGCTATTCCAACTGAAACATATGACTGGCAGGGAGATCAGAAGCCGCAGATACCATATGAAGATGCAATCATGTACAGCCTTCATGTCAGGGGATTTACAAAACAGCGAAATTCTGGCGTGCGCCATAAAGGAACGTTTCTTGGGATTAGCGAAAAGGCAGAATATTTAAAAGAACTGGGGATCAACCAGATCAAACTGATGCCGGCATACGAGTTTTTTGAAATGGAAAGCGTAGAACGTCAGGCGCAGCAGTACCGCCGGGAAGAAGAGAAGATGCCAGAGCGGATGAATTACTGGGGCTATACAAAAGCCTGTCATTTTGCACCGAAACGTGCATATGCAGCTACCAGAAATCCGGTTACAGAGTTTAAAGATATGGTAAAAACGATGCACCGGCTTGGCATTGAAGTACTGATGGAATTTTATTTTCCACAGGGATGTGATCCGCGTTATATCGTAGGATGTCTGGAATACTGGGCAGAAGAATATCACATTGATGGTTTTCATGTAAGAGGGGAGCAGACGCTGTGCAATCTTATGGCAAGAGATCCTCTGTTTGCACGGACGAAACTTCTGAATATTTATTTTCCGGTAGAGGAGATCTATGGCAAGAAACATCTGCCGGATGTGCGCACGGTTGCCGAGTGTAACGACGGTTTTCTGATTGATGTGCGCCGCTTTTTAAAGGGGGACGAAGAAAGCCTGAAAGCATTTGCAGAACGTATGCGCCGAAATCCAAAAGGCAGCGGGCTGATCAATTATATCACGGCGCACGATGGATTCACATTATGCGATATGGTATCTTATGAAGAACGCCACAATGAAGCGAACGGTGAACAGAACCGGGATGGAAGAGTGCAGAACTATAGCTGGAACTGTGGGGAAGAAGGCAAGAGCCGGAAAAAGAAGATTCTGGAACTTCGGAACCGCCAGATGCGCAATGCATGGTGTATGCTGCTTTTATCTGCCGGAACACCAATGATCCTGGCAGGCGATGAATTTTGTAATTCACAGGCAGGAAACAACAATCCGTATTGTCTGGATAATGAGATCACCTGGCTGGACTGGAAAGGATACAAGTCCGGAAAGAGTGAAATGTTCCAGTTTGTAAAAGACCTGATCGCATTTCGCAAAAAGCACAAGATTCTGCATATGAAGCAGGAACTGAGTCTGACGGACAGTCTTTCCTGTGGATTTCCGGAGATTTCCTACCACAGTAGCAGTGCATGGTATGGAGAACTGGACGGACAGAACCGCAAGATCGGAGTTATGTACTGCGGAAAATATGCAAAGGAGGATGAACTGATCTACATTGCCTATAATATGCACTGGATGGAGCATACCTTTGCACTGCCGGCACTTCCTGGCGGTTATGGCTGGAAAGTGGCACTGGATACTGGAAAAGGGATCTACAAAGAAGAAGCGTGGCTGCCTCTTGCGGACAACAGACAGGTAAAAGTACCTTCAAGAACGGTTATGGTACTGATTGGAAGGAAGCGGGATAATGTTAGAG
>CAJMMS010000022.1 GCA_905214675.1 uncultured bacterium | reverse complement strand
TGTAACCGAATATAAAAAAGAAGACTTCATAAAGTTGATGCAGATGAACATCAAGAGACTAAAAAACTTGTCAGAGGACTGTCCTAACATACTCTCCTATCAAACATACCAAAGCATTTCAGTGGCTCAAGAAATTGCTGCAAAGCAATATGACATAGTTCAAGACAAGCAGGAGTTGTGGGTGCTTAACACTTGTCTGTTTCTCATTCTCGATTACTTCGGCAATAAAAACGGCTTCTATGACAGCATTATTTCATGATAATACACCTTACTGTTTCAAGTGAAAAATGATATTGCAGAGTCAAAAGATAAGCTTTATCAAAACATTTATAGAGAAAGCCTGCTCAGAGCAGGCTTTTTTCTTACTGTGCCTGCATTCAAGTTGATTTTCACGCTGTTTCATGATATAATAAATGCAAGTGAGAAATCGTTATAAGACTATGAAAGGAGTTACACCATGCGTTCCGAAAGAAAAATGCTCCCCATCGGCGTTGAGAACTTTGAAAAGCTTCGCAGAAACGATATGTACTATGTCGATAAGACAGAGATCATTTCAGACCTGCTCCGGAATCATGGGGATGCAAATCTGTTTACCCGTCCCCGGCGATTCGGCAAAACACTGACCATGGATACGCTGAAAACATTCTTTGAGATCGGGCAGGACGCATCGCTGTTTGAGGGGCTTGCCATCAGCAGACACTCCGATATCTGCGAGAAGTATCAAAACAAATACCCCGTTGTATTTCTCAGCTTAAAGGGTGCGGCTGGAATGAACTATCCGGATGCCTTAAAAAGTATCAGTAAGTATGGTGTGGCTTGTTATAAGAAGAGATGTAAGATCGTAAAGGCGTGAGGAAAAATATTCCATAAGAATTCGAGGTGAAAATAATGGAAAGAAAACCGCTGCCAATCGGCATAGAGGATTTTAAAGAAGTAATCGATTCAGGGTATTATTTTGTAGATAAGACCCTCATGATAAAAGATTTGATTGTAAACAAGGTAAAGGTCGGACTTTTTACCAGACCAAGAAGATTCGGCAAAACTTTGAATATGAGCATGATTCAGCGCTTCTTTGAGAAGACAGATGAAAGCAATGCATATCTGTTTGATAGATTAAAGATTTCAGAATATCCCGAATGCATGCAGTATCAGGGGCAATCCCCTGTCATCAGCATTTCTCTGAAGAGTATGAAACAGGGAAGCTATAAAGATGCCTTTCATATGTTCAAAGTTTTGATTGCAAGAGAATATGACAGACACAAGGTCATCCTTAAAAGCGGCAAAATATCCGATTCAGAAAGAGATCTTTTTCACAGTATCCTAACTCAAAGAGCAGAGGATGCGTTTTATCTTGATTCTATAAAATTCTTATCGGACATAATGGTGAAATATTACAATAAGAACGTCATCATTTTGATCGATGAATACGATGTTCCGCTTGAAAACGCATTCCACCAGGGATTTTATACGGATATGGTGAACCTGATTCGTTCTGTATTTGAATCAGCACTGAAAACCAACCCCTCCCTTGACCGTGCGTTTTTGACAGGCTGCCTGAGAGTTTCAAAGGAGAGTATTTTTACTGGACTGAATAATCTTCAGATTTTTTCAATCATGAGCACAAAATTTGATGACAGTTTCGGATTTACCCAAGAAGAAATCAACGTCATGCTTGAATGCTATGATTTAACAGACAAATCCTCAGATATTGCACATTGGTATGATGGCTACAAATTCAACGATGTTGATATTTATAACCCGTGGAGCGTTTTGAATTATCTGTCAGAGGCAGCTGAAAAAAGTTCTGCTCTATGCAAACCCTACTGGTCTAACACCAGTTCAAACGAAATCGTAAAGCGTCTGATCGAAGAATCCAACGACAGGACGAAAAATGCAATAGAAGAACTGATAAACGGCACGCCTGTCAGAGCACAGATTTATGAGGATATCACTTATGGAACGATAGATGTGAACAGCGAGTACATCTGGAGCTTTTTGCTTTTTACAGGATACCTAAAAGTGACCGCTTACGAAACCATCGGCGACGAGACCTATTATGAAATGGTGATCCCAAACACTGAGGTAAAGAGCATTTACAAAAACACCATTCGTGCCTGGTTTGAGAAGAAGATCAATGCAGACAGCAGAACGGATATCATCGAATCCATTATTTACGGCGAACCAGAAAAACTGGAAAAGCAGCTGCGGCACTGGCTGCTTACTACGATCAGTTATCATGATGAGCAGGAAAGCTATTATCACGGCTTTGTGACAGGACTTGTTTCGGGATTTGCAGATTATGAAGTGCTGTCTAATATCGAATCTGGTGAAGGCCGATTTGACCTGGTTGTGAAACAGCGTTCTGACGCTGAATATGCTGCAATATTGGAATTCAAGATTGCAAAGACATACAAAGAGATGTCTGCCAAATGTGATGAAGCTTTACGGCAGATCGAGGAGAAGAACTACATCGCAGGGCTGCAGGATGAGCTTTACCGAAATATTTCGAAGTATGGTATCTGTTTCTGTAAGAAGCGATGCCAGGTGAAATTCGGCGGCGTAGATCGATTTGAATATTAAGGAAGTAGTGCATTATTATGCTGGTCAAATAATGCCTGAACCATGGGCATCATGGTATAAAGGATATTAAAGCGGTGTTTATGGAGGAAGCTGTATGATTATATCATGTAATAATATTCGTGAAATTGAAAATATCAATTTGCATGATGCGTATATTGAAAATGTAATCTATAATCATTCCAATAAGGTAATTAATGTTGAGTTAGAAAGTGAATGGGAAAAAACTGATTATGATTTGAGCTTTCATGAAGTGCTGTATTATGAAATGACTTGTTGCGATTTTTGGGGCTGCGGATATAATGTGATTTGCTGGTCAAAATTTGATACAACTGAAATTTTCGATAAGTTATTGAGAATCGACAGAATAGAAAAAGCAGAATCTAATTCTGAAAGTAATACGATAATGGATTTATCAGAATATATTGGAATAGATATATTGCTCAACTCCGGAGACCATCTAAAAATAATATGCAAATCAGTGATAATTAGCTAAAAATAGTTTTTATTCAGTAATATGGAAAGCTTAACGAGACTAAGACCAACACCTATGACGGTCTGAATCAGCTGATTGGCTTTACCGATGGCGAAAAGTCCGGATATACCTACTATACGCAGAATGCACATGGTGATGTGGTTAACCTGACAGATTCAACAGGTGCAATTACCAAGTCCTACACCTATAATGCATTCGGTGTGGAGAAGAATATCAGCGTCACAGTTACTTAGCCGACAGTACTGTTCTTGATTTGGTAGAAAAAGGTCAATTCAACAGAATCCGAAGTATGTCACTGAACGAAGGAGATTTGGAAAATTCACTTCGCACGCTGACACGCCTGCTATGCAAACATCATAATCAAGAGGTGCAGACGATCTATAAGTACGGCGTGGCTTGTTATAAGAAGAAATGTAAGATCGTAAAGGCGTGAGGAAACATTCAGAGAGATTTATCAAGCCATTACAACCAAAAGTCAAAGGAGGCAGATTGACAGATATGCCAATTATGATTGAAAACATCAACGCCCAGACGATCACCCCGGCACTGGGAAAGAATCCACGACAGCTCTATGAGCATCAGGAAGAGGCAATCCGGAAGTTAGATGCCATGGACAAAAGAGGGTCATTCCGTACCCTGCTTGTTTTGCCCACAGGCGGCGGAAAAACGTTAACAGCCGCATACTGGCTGCTTCGGAATGCAGTAGACCAGAACAAAAAGATTCTCTGGCTTGCACACAGACATCTGCTCCTGGAGCAGGCGGCAGAGGCTTTCGCCCGAAACGCCTATACCGATACAATGGTAAACCGCACGGTTTTCAATTACCGCATCATTTCTGGAATGCACGATAAGCCCGTACATATTCAGAAAACCGACCGTATTCTTATTGCCAGCAAGGACAGCATGATCCGCAGTCTGGATAAACTGAAAAACTGGCTGAATGGGGAAGAAATCTATCTGGTGATCGACGAGGCACATCACGCCGTGGCGAAATCCTACAAGAAAATTATCCAGTATGTTGCAGATCACACGAAATCCATGAAGCTGCTGGGACTCACGGCGACACCATTCCGTACCTCAGAGGACGAGCAGGGTGCCTTAAAGCAAGTCTTTACAGATGATATTGTGTACAAGACCGATCTGGACACCCTCATCAAAAAGGGCATTCTCGCAACGCCTACCTTTATTGACTGCAACACCAATATACAGTTTACAGAACATCTGGGAGTCCAGGCGTTGAAAAGCATTGAGAATCTGGATACACTGCCGGAAAATATCGTTAATGACATTGCAGGAAGTAAGGAACGTAACAGAATTATCGTTGATGAATATATAAATAACTATGAAAAATACGGGCCTACCATTGTTTTTGCACTGAATAAAAATCACGCGATTACCTTAAATGCACTTTTCAACGAAAAGGGAAAAAAATACGGTATCAAATCAGAGTTTATCATTTCCGAAGTACAGGATATGATAACGGGCATCACCATTTCCAATGCAGACAACGAACGTAAAATCGAAGCATACCGCAATGGAGAAATCCAGGTACTCATCAACGTCAATATCCTCACAGAGGGAACAGACCTGCCAAAAACCCATACAGTATTTCTGACACGCCCCACCGTTTCCACAACACTGATGACGCAGATGGTGGGTCGAGCGTTGCGTGGATTGAAAGCAGGAGGCACAAAAGAGGCATATATCGTCAGCTTTGTCGATGACTGGAACGATAAAATCGCATGGGTAAATCCGGAAACACTTACGGTGGCAGAGTATCACGAAAAAGAGACCCTTGCCGAGACCCAAAAGCAGCAGATTCGGCTGATCGCAATTTCAAAGATCGAAGAGTTCGCACGAATGGCAGATGCTGCCGTGGATACGTCCGCATTGGACAGCACACCGGCAATTGAACTGATTCCTCTTGGTATGTATATGCTGTCCACGCTGGAATGCAATCATCAGATTCTGGTATACAACAGCACACAGAATGCCTACCAGAGCCTGATCCGTGACCTGCCCAATCTGATGGAGCATTACGGCATTGAAGGTGAAACCATTCCGGAAGAAACGCTGGACGACATGACCGAGCATTGTTTCCAAAGCTACTTTGACGAAAACATGATTCCCTCCTGCAATCGGAACGACATCGAGCATCTGCTGAAGTTTTATGCACAGAAGGCTGTTGCACCTCTGTTTGTGACGATCGATGAAATGGAGCGAAAAAAGCTGGATGTTTCTGAAATCGCAAAGAAGATCTACGACGAAGATATGCGTAGAAGCGAAAAAAACGCCTATATTCAGAGCCTTTGGGCAGAAGAGGGCAGCCTGCTCCCCGTGTATTATACCAACCCGTACTTCTTTAAGAAGCTGATCGATCTGGAACTGGACAAGCTGGACGGAGACATTGAAATTGCAGCAGCAGAACCGCAGACAGAAGCGGAACTGCGAAATCTCGAACAGTTCCCCCTGCAGAAGATCATTGAACTGTATCCGAAAATTGGCTTGCAACTAAAGGAAGATGCTTTTGCTGCTGCAAGAAATGATGACGGCAGCTATGTATGTGCCGGCTGCGGTGAAGTATTTCCGACACGGCTCTTTTTGCAGGTAGATCATATTGTCCCCATGGCAAAAGGCGGTCTGAGTGTTCCGGATAATTTACAGGTACTTTGCAGAACCTGCAACCAGCGTAAGGGAGATCACTGATGTCGCATACAGCATATTGGATCACGCCAGACGATGTTGCGGTATATCTGTTTCTCGAAAATACGTCTCACCAAAGAGAAAACGAGATCTTATGGGACTTGTTTGAAAATCACAAGACACATATCCCGACAGAATATGGCAGCACATATTTGCAGTTCAAGCAGAGCGTCATGAATCTGCTGAACATTTATGAACTGGATGCAGTTTCCTATGACGAAGCGGCACTGATCCTAATGGAAACAGAGCATACTTCGCTTTATTCCGAGGAAGAATCTGATTGTTTTGATGCTTATTTTAAGCTGATCTGGCTGCAATTGAGGTATTCCGGCATCGCATACCGGAAAGTGAAACTTAGAAAGCTGCTGCGGGATTTTGGCTACAAAAGAAGATCGGAAAAACTGACAAGCCGCATACAGCAGGCAATCGACAAGCTGGAGCTGAAAACGTACCTGCGAGGATATGTGCCATGTAGCATTGATGCTATTTCGCTTGAGGATGTGATTGTGATTCGGTTGAGTGAGGGCAGTATGTTGTAACAGAGTGGTACCCCATATCCTAAACACTGCGGCTGCCTGCAACTGCACTTGGAAAGACTTTGAAAATCGAATTTGTATGAGATAAAGAGTGGACAATTAATGGTTGTCCACTCTTTTTCCGATATAGTGAAACTCAGCCATTCGCCTGCTGCGGCCATACCCATTGTCAAGCAGCTTTGGCTTGAATTTTTCTTATTAAAACTGGCTCACTTTTTTATTAGTGAGGTGCCTCAAGTTTTTATTCGCAATCGCACTTTGGATTTTACAAATGCAGAAGATGCATTTCTTCATTCTATAAAAAATCTGCAATAGAATCCAACACTTATCAAATTTTTTTGCAAACCTACTTGACAGGATCAAGCATATGTCGTATAATGAATATAGGATAAATCCTATACAAGGAGAATAATGATGCAGGATTTTGATATCATATTTTATGATAAGCCAGATGGAACGGAACCTGTGAAAGAATTTTTGGACAGCTTGGACGTAAAAATGAGGGCAAAAATGATCCGCACAATTGTAATGCTGCAAAAAAATGGCTATGAGTTGCGTGAACCGTATTCAAAAATGCTAAATGACGGTATTTTAGAATTGCGTGCAAAAGTTGGTTCCGATATTTCACGAGTTTTGTACTTTTTTATTGTCGGCAAAAAAGTAGTGCTGACAAATGGCTTTATCAAAAAAACACAAAAAACGCCAAAAGAAGAATTAGAACGTGCGAAACAATATAGGGCAGAGTATCTGAGCAGAAAGGAGCGTGATCTGCCATGACAAACTTCAACGATTATCTCACCCAACAGATGAAAGATTCAGCATTCAAGGAAGCATATGAACAATTGGAACCGGAATTTGCAATTATTCAAGCGATTATTGACGCACGAAAGTCTGCCGGAATCACACAAAAAGAATTATCGCAAAAATCCGGTATCGCACAAGGAGATATCAGCAAACTGGAAAATGGAAATGCCAATCCTTCAATCAAAACGTTGCAGCGACTTGCAGCTGCACTTGGAAAGACTTTGAAAATTGAATTTGTATGAGAGAAAGGGCGGACAATTGATGGTTGTCCGCTCTTTTTTCCGACATAGTGAAACTCATCCATTCACCTGCTGCGGCCATACCCATTGTCACGCAACTCTGGCTCATATTTTTATTCGCAATCGCAATATAGGGTGCATTTGAGTATAGTATAATAAGGATTTGCACCCTATAGAGGGGGCTTTCATATGCGTGATTTTTCTTGGCAGATGTTCCTATATGTCTCCTCTTTCAATAGAGCTTGATGGTAAGAATACAAGTCCAGAAAGAGCTTGACTTCATAACAAAATTGGAAAGTGATGTTCCGCCTTTGAATACAATTTCAGGCACTTTACTAACGAGCTTGCCAAGAAAAACAGTTACAAAATAATCCTTCTCAATAATCTCAAGCTTTATATCCAGATATTCTGATGTGCGAAGTATCAGCTGTTCAAAAGTTTCTGTATCATTGTGCAACATAATATATGATCTCGCTTTCGATTAGGTTCCTCATCGCTTTATCAGGAAATAGTGGGGCATATCGTGATATTTGTTGTCTGTTGATGCCTTTTTCCTGTACTAAACTGCAAAGGATATCCCGCTTTTCATCATCAAAAGAATCCATTGATAGGCTATTCATCAATTCAAGAAAGCTTAGAATATCCACATTTTCATTTGTAATAGCCGTTCGGCTTTTACGCAATATAACACTCATATTGCCTACCTTTACACTGCGAAGTTTAGAGGTTTCGTTATTCGTACAAATTTCTGTGGTATTCGGGACTTGCGTTGTGAGTCCATATCTGTTGAGTGCAGAAAGTCCCATGTAAAATCCGTTTATCTTGCCGCATTTTTCAATGTATTTATACTTGATTATTTTATTAGGGTTCAAAACACTTGCACCAAATGGCGTTTGCGATGGAATATAGTAAATTCCTCTTTCATATCTGACAATCTTTTTCGATTTGCATAATTTAGAAAGCTCTTTATCTATCCAGGGTCTTGAATAACCTCCATACTTTATATCACTTACAGAAATCGGCTCATTTGTTCCAAACGTATCAAGTAAATATTCGTACAACATACTGACACCTCCTTGCATTTTCATTATATCATATTCAACCATATAAGTCAAATGAAATATAATCACTTGTCAGATTTCACCACAGCGAATTCGTCAAAATAATCACAAAAAAAGAAAAGTCTGCCCCCTACAGGCAGACCTCTCCTTCTATCCAAAAGCCTCGCAAATCCTCAGTGATTCTGAATAATCTCGTTGAAATAGCCGTCGATCACGCTGTCCGCCTTGTTGCGTTCGCTGTCGAAGGTTTCCTGGTACACGTTCTTATACACATCCGGTGTACTCCAGCCGCCCATTTCCATGGCATATTTCTCTGGAATGTTCAGCATTGCCGTGGTGCTGGCAAAGATATGCCGCAGATCATGAAAACGGATCTCTTCCAGACCGTGTGCCTCCAGCAATTTCTTGAACCGCTTGCGGATGGTGTTTGGTGTGAACGGAACAATATGATCTGTTCCCGACTGATGGGGCACTTGCTGTATCAGTGCATAAATGTATGCCGGCAGATTGACATAGCGCATACTCTTGACGGTTTTGCAGTGGTCGATCTCCGCCCAGCCGCTGTCCACCTTGACGATCTCCCGACGCACATAGAGCCGCATCTGCACCGGGTCAATGTCGCAGAACTGCAGACCAGCCACTTCTCCAATGCGTAGTGACAGCCACATGGCAAGCAATACCGGCAGTTCGCTGCTTGTCCCCTTGACGATGGCATAGATCACATCTGCGGACGGGAGTCTTCGTTCCCGCACCTCCTTTTTCGGCAGGCGAATGCTGCCCATTTTGATGGTAATATCATTGGCATTCAGCACCGCACGCAGGAAGCCGACTGCGTTCTTGATGGACTTATAGCCGAGACGCTGAGCGTCCACATTGATGGCAATTTGAATGTCACGGGCAGTCAGATCTTCGATTTTGATGTCCATGATGTACTGCAGCTTGTTGCGGAGCATTTCCCGATAACAGCACAGGGTGGTGGGTTCCAGCACTCTGCTTCTGCTGTCAATAAACTGCAGCATGGCTTCTCTCACAGTGTAAGGATTTCGTTCTTCTTCCTCAATGCCCTTGAGCCACTTTGTCGCCTTGAAATACACTTCGTCCTCTGTGCTGCCGGTAAACATTCTGCGGTTTCGCTTGCCGTCCGGACGAACACCCTTGGACACCTGGGTGAAATATGTGCCGTTTTCTGCCTGCTGAATGACCAGTTTTGTCTTTTTCATTTTCATAAGCTCCTTTTCAAAATGTGCAGGCTGGTTGAAACGTAGCCTGCTCTGTGTGTTATGCCGCCAATAGATCGTCCAGTGTCAGATCGTTGATGCAGAGGAACGTGTCCACCATTTTCAGCGTAAGCCCTCTCGCATCATGATCGTAGTTCTGGAGCGTTCTTGTGGAACAGTTCAGATACATCGCCAACTCATCATCTGTCCAGTCGTGGAGCAGCTGCCAGTAGCGAATCTTGCACCAGATGGTTTTCTGGAGCGGAATGTGTTTTTGCTTGTTTTTCATAGCCATTGTGATTTCCTCCTCGTTGGAATTTGGGATATTGCTTTACGTCTGCAAATTCAGAATATTTTATCCAACTGTTTGGGCGGTTGTATTTTTCAAATTTTGTTTCCGAAAAAAGAAACCATTTTCCTTGTGGGAAAGTGGTTTCTTTTTGTCAGCAGTGTGTGATTTGTCCTATTCGCAGCAAATCTCCTCTTCACACCGAACCGCACAAAGCGTTTCCAAAAGCAAGTTGCTGTCGCACAGCATTTCCTCGATCTCATCAGCAGAATAACCATAGTCCAACAGCAAAAGAACATCCTCCTCTGTCACGCCGTAGCAACCGCACATCTCCAACAGCAATTCTTCCTGTTGCGTGTAATACTCCTCCTCCAACTCGTCATACCAGTTATACCACTTGCCAAACCGGAAATTTTCCTGCACCTCAAAGGTGGAACAGGTCAGAAAACCATAGCGATCAATCTTCAAGATCGTGCCTTCTTCCACATGCAACACTTCAAACGGATACTTGTGGAAACCAGACTTCTGCAATGCCCTTTTCAGAATGCTTTCGGTCGAAGCGTAAACGTAAAGCCCCAGTTGTGCAAAGTGGAGCAGGCACATGGGATTGCTGCCTTTGACGATGTAGAGCGTGTTGTTCTCGTCCAGAGCGGTAAAGCAGAAACTGCCCTGAACTAACTCTGCCATGCTTTTGAGTGCATCGAAGTCCAACTTGTCCTGCTGTTCCAACAGCTGTACTGCAATATAGCTGTCTGTTTCAATTTGCGTATTCGGCAAGTGCTTTTCCACACGCAGTTCCTTATCGTTATACAGTACGCCATTATGGGCAAAGGCAAAATTGACATCCGCATGACCGTAAAAGGGGTGATTGTTGTAGTTGAACTTCTCGTTGCCCTGTGTGGTCATTCTTGTGTGTCCCATGACTGCCCTTGTACCGTTGGGTGCGTTAAAATGAATCTTGTGAGCTGGCTTGGGTCTTTTATAGATGGTGACCTTGCCGCTTTTCACATAGGCAATACCAGACGCATCTGTTCCTCGTTCTTCTGCCGCATTTGCCAGAGCCTGTGTCAGTTTTTTCAACAACCTGTCCGAAACAATGCCTTTGTAATCCAGCCAACCAAATAATGCACACATCTTACATCTCCTCCTCTGCACAAACTTCTTCATTTACGTACAACTGACGCTCTTTCAGATACTGAATCAATTCTGGCTCTGTGATGTCTGCCACAAAGTCCGACCATGACAACTTTGCAATGCTGTCATCGGTGTTGTACATTGCAACGTCACAGATGCGGTTGACCAGCTGAATGGTGGCAATGAACGTGTTGTACTTCAAAGTGCCTCTGAAAAGTCTGAACTCCACGGTATGATAATTGCAGAGGTTCACGGCAGCATACCGACCGTTGCCGCCCTTTTTTGCCTTGTCCATGATTGCTTTTGGGGTATGCTCGTAACCATAGCGAGCCGCCCAACGGTTCATGGTGTATTCGGAACGGCGGGAAAACTTTAAGAGTTCATTCCAATGATGCTCCACAAAATACAGGATTCTGGAGATCACCTCGTCCTGTTCTTCCTGATTGTCGGAAAAAGCATTGCGGTTCACATGGAGATGCAAGCCGCAAGTGCTTGTCTGATGCGAGCGGTAGCCTTGACGAACGGCATGGTGCATAATATCCTCCCACGGGAATTCGTTAATGTGATAGTCCATGGTGCATGGGTGGGAGACCAGTTCCATACCATCATCTAACGAGCCATCTGTCTTGATGTAGAGCAGGTCTGCATGGGCGTTGGCAATGTCCAGCAGCTCTTCCGCATAGTCATCATCTCTGCCAGCTCCGTCAATTTCCAGTTCGATGCCGAAATAGCGGTTGCCTTCGCCGTAGAAAATGGGATTCGGCTTGTAGCCGTATTCGTGGATCAGATTGCTTTCTTCACGTTCATCCTCATAGCAGTCACGGCAGTATGTCTCGCCGTCCAGATAGTAGGCATCGTCCTCATGCAAAAGAGCGTCACAGCAACTGCATCTGGTGTAGCTGTGATGGTAGCAATGGCTGCACAGCGTAATATCATTATCACCATAAACATCCTCGTCCCAGATTCGCTCGCCACAGCATTCACAAGTAGTAGTGTGATTCTCCAGGCAGTCGGAACAAATGATCTGCCCGTTCCACTCGGTGTAGTCATCGTCATCAATGACACAGCCACAGCACTCACAATACAAGGTTTCTTCCTGTTCGTTCTGTTCTTTTTTTACTTCTTCGCTCATTTGAAATTCCTCCGTAAAATGAAAATAGCCCTACCGAATGGAATCGGTAGGGCTTTGTGTTTGGGTTTAGTATTCTTCTGCTAAGAGCATGGTCGAGTGGTCGATGTCGTCAATGACATAGACCTTTTGATTGACTGGGTTTGTAAGGTTAATCATATAGTCTTGACTGTACTCCGGCTGTTCGGAAAAGTGGTGGATGTGCTGTTTTCCGTCAATTTCTTTCAGTGCAAGGACTTGAAAGTAATCTCGTTCTTCTGGCAGATTATCGATGCAGTTCCACAGGAATAGCTGTAACTCCATCGGTATTTCTGCCTGCACACCTCTGGTCAAAAATCGCTTGTTCTGGAACATTTGTATACCTCCTTTCGCTGGTTTGTTATGTCCCTATGTTCCGCCCGAAGGCGGCTTTTCTATGCGGTCGACATGATCGTATCATCAGTACCTGGCACAGATTCACGATAATGATATATAATTGTATCCGTTGACTTTTTCAGTGGATTACAGTGATTTTGCAATGTTTCAGTTTACACACTGTGGTATGTTCAGGGTAAAAAAAATCCCCTGTACGCTGTTGTACAGGGTGTCGCAGAGGGTATGAGGGCTGACACGAGGAGTGGAAGGGCAAAGGCAATTGCAGCGTTCCTTTGCCCCTCTGCTGAATCCGAGCCCTCACTTAATAGAAGTCTCCTCTCTCAGATTCAGCTTGTTTCTTCTTTTTCATACATCGTCTTTTCAGGTAGCGATCATTCGGTTTCGGTGGTGTGTTGATGCAAAAATATGTGGTATGTTTGTGTGTGAAATAAAACCGATCGTGTGGCGGATTTTCCTTGAAATATCCGCAAAAACCATGGACAGCATACCCTATAGAAATTATGTATACTGCTATTATCCATATGTTTGCTTGAAAGTTGAAAATCATCCGGCACTGCTGACCATTTCTTCCATGGTGTTTTTGTCTCCCCGGTCGACAAACACCACAGAAGAACAACCAGACGGGAAAAATGCACAACTCCCTTATTTATATAAGGGCAGTGTACAAAAATCCCGTTCTTTCTGGCGTTTTGGTCTGTGCGTGACGGCGCATAGCGACGACGGCACGCATGGACGGAATTTTCAGCACCGCCGGTTTTCAAAATAAAACGAACAGAACTATCTGGTAAAAGATAATGCACGAAGGGAGAAGATAACGTGAAATACGTCATTGCACTCAAACATTTTCAAACCGATCCCCACGGAGACCATATGCTGAACCTCGCCTATCACTACGGGATCTTATACCAGGAACAACACGGCGATATGCTGTTCTTTTTCCGGGAGGAGCTTGCCGACAAAAGAACCGCACGGTTTTTTGGCGACCTGCTCTGTGCGATTTTTCAAACGCAGTATGCAGACCGAACCTATGCCTATCCCACCCAATTTGAGCCACGCTTTCAGATCAGCATTTACGATGTCCTGTTCGCCTTTTTGAGCTATGTAAGAGGCTTGACCGATGCCAAGCACTATAAGGAAGTGCTGCGAAGAGAATTTGCAAAAGAAAAGACAGAGGTCGAAGATACGCTCCCCATCCTCTACCTGCTGAAAGACAACACCTATTCCGTCACGCCTCTGGATGCCTGCACCTATGGATACGAGACAAAAATGGTCATGGCGAAATGGAAGCTCCACGGCAAGACCCAAGCCAGACAGGGTGTCCGAAACAAGCAGCGAAGAGCAGTCTACCGCAATTTCAGCTGGGAAAATCTCTATGACCGCTGTCCGCTCTACTGGGATTTCACCGAAGGCAGAATCGAAAACACCCAGGACATCTATTTTCTGGCAAGAGGCATGTGCGGTGCAGAAAAGGGAAAGCAAAAGTTTCTGGAGATCATGCATTCGGAAAAGAATGCCGAACAGCACTACCAGAATATCAACTGGAAGGAAATTCTGACAGCAATCATCAAGGACAATCTGCCTGTGCCGCCCTGTGAGAACTGCGATTATTGTGACCGGTGCAGCCATTCCGAAAATATGCTTTCCACGGCGAAACCGACCCGGCGAGAAGTGCGCATTTTGAAAAAGGAGTGCTATGTGGATTTGGAAAGGGCTCACCAGGACCTGCAAAACGCCTTTCAAACGGCAATGGCATCTGCGGAAAACAAGCTTTACCTCATCAAGGGGCAGACCGCTTTGGGCAAGACCAGCACCTATCTCAACTACATGAAAGACAGCGTGCGTCCTGTTGTGATCGCTGTGCCGACTCACGAACTGAAACGGCAGATATTCTATGATGCGAACCTGCATGGAATCGAAGCCATCTGTGCCACGCCGGATATTGCCACATACAGCATTTCAGAGGACGTGACCGAGGAGATGCAGGATTTTTACGACATCGGAGCAGGTGCTTATGCTCTGCGGTTTCTGGCGGAAACGCTACAGCATATGGGAAAAGATAACCCGGATTATGCGAAAATCTCCCGGTTTTTGAAGGACTGCAAAAGCACTGCCAGATTTCAGGGGCATATCATCACCACCCATGCCAAGCTGCTGCATTTGCCGAAGGAAGTGTTCCAGACCCATGATGTGATCTTGGATGAGGACATTTTCCGGACGATTTTCCGCACGGAGTCTGTTTCGATGCATACCCTAAAAAAGATGACTGGCAGTCGGTATCTTCCGGACTCGGTAAAAAGCCGCCTGAACGGAATCTGCCTGAAACGGGGTTATCATCAGATGGACGAGTTTGTGGTGGAGCTGGAGGAAAAACAGCTGCGGAAGATACGCCATTTTGGGGTGAATCTATACGGTCTGCTGCGTGCAAAGTACATCCATGCGGACAGAGAACGGGTGACCTTTCTGATCGAAGAATCGCTGCCGGACTGCAAACTGGTGATGCTTTCGGCAACGGTTTGCCGGGAACTGTATCAAAAGGTTTACCCCAATCGGGCAATTGACTTTCACGAATGCCCAAAGGCGAAATACAAGGGGCAGATTTTCCAGTACACCGATTCCAGCTACAGCCGATATGCTTTTCAGAATGATTATGACAAGATTCGCCTGCTCAAAGAGTTGTGCAGAGATACCACAGTTATTACTTTTAAGGACATTGAAAAAGAGTTCATCACACACTATCACTTCGGCAATGTGGAGGGCATCAATGCACTGAAAGGAAAAGATCTGTCTGTTGTGGGACTGCCCAATCTGGACGAGGTAGTGTATGGCTTGTATGCGATGCGTGCAGGGGCAAGTCTGGCAAAAGTGCATATGTACCCGCAGAGAATCACCTATCAGAACAAGTCGTTTTTCCTCAACACCTACAAGGACGAAACGCTCCGGATGGTGCAGACCTGGCTGCTGTCCTCCCAGCTGGAACAGGCGGTGGGACGTGCGAGACTGCTGCGGGAGAACTGCCGGGTATTTGTCTATGCCGGATTCCCGGTGGAACAGGCAAAATATATAGACCGCTTATGTGTCCAAAAAACGGAATAAACCGGAAAAATCCAATATGGAGCTGTGCAGGCAAAAATAACGGAGCTATGGCTTGAAATCTTTTACAAACGGCCTAACATAGAGATAAAAAAAGCAGGAAAATACGAGAAAATGCGGAAAGGAGTCCTGTAACATGGAAAATGAGATCATGAAGTTTGAGGAGGTCATGGAGTTTCTCAGCGTTGGAAAAAATACATTGTACGCACTCCTGAACAGCGGTGAGATTCAGGCGTTTCGGATCGGGAAGGTCTGGAAAATACCGAGAAAGTCAGTGACGGCGTATGTGGAGGGGAAGCTTGCGGGGAAGGACTGAAAAAGGCAGAGCATGCTTGTAAAAAAATACAAGCATACAAACATTATAGTAATGGTTGTAAGAATGCTCTGCAGGAAACAATATGCAAAGCGACTGTGATGATTTCATATAACAGGAGCAGGCAAAGTCCTGCTCTTCCTCCTTTTTTGTAAAAAACAGAGCACGAATTTTGACATATGAAGACCGTTGAGATGGAAGAACAAAAGCACCAAAGAAAACAACCCCGCACAAAACCCAAAAAACAAGTTTTGTACGGGGTCATTTTATATGGTATTGCGGAATCCTTTTCCGATAATTTCGCTGCTATTGGTAATCATCATAAACGCCTGGGGCTGTACTTTTTTAATATAGTTTCGCAGCTGCACAGCCTGGCTTCGTTTCATGACGGTCAGTACAATATATTCCTCCTGTCCGCTGTATGTTCCCTCCGCGGTAAACAGCGTCGCACTTCGCCCCAGTTCTGTGTGGATAAAGTCACAGATCGGCGTGGGGTCTTTGCAGACAATGGTGAAGTATTTGCACAGGTTGATATTTTCAATGGCGGTATCAATGACAATGGTTTTCGTAAACAAGCCGCACAGGGAAAACAAACCGGTGGTAATATCGAACACAAAGCAGGCTGAAACGGCAATCAGCAGATCCACCACCAGCAAAGCGGTCCCGATATTCATAGAGGTATACTTTTTCAGGATCATGGCGACAATGTCCGTGCCGCCGCTGGAGGCACCCATGTTAAACATGATTGCGGAGCTGATGCCCGGAATGGCAATGGCAAAAATCAGTTCCAGAACCGGCTGGTCAGTCAGCGGTCCGGACATGGGAAACAGCTTTTCTGCCGCAGACAGTGCCACAGACATCAGAACGCTGATATACACCGTCTTTACGCCAAAGCCTTTCCCCAGAAACAGAAATCCCAGCACCAGCAGTGCCATATTGATGATAAAATTGTACGTTCCCGCAGACAGCGGTGAAACAGCACTCAGCACCACTGCCAAACCGGTAACACCGCCAAAGGAAAAGTTGTTTGGGAATTTGAAAAGATAGGTACCTGCGGACATCACCAGTGTTGCCAGCGTCAGAATGGCATATTCCTTGCACACCGATGCCGCCGTTCTCTCAAATCGCCTAGTTTTTTTCTGCATTTGCATCGCCTCCTTGTATGAGAAATCCGTATCAATGACTAAATTGCGGATGTTTACAGATAAATTGTTGGAATATAGCCGCAGTCCAATGTATAATTTTATTATAATCTATTACACCGCAGCTGTCAATACCAATTGATTCAAATTTTCTCCCCGGCAAAAACTCACAGATACTGCCGCAGTTCCTGCTCGTATGGTTCTTCAAAGATGCAGTCGTCAATGGTGACGGTTTTGTTGATATGGTTTACTGTGAAACGAAGTTTTGCATGAACTGTCATATAAGAAAACAGCCTTGCCCAAATACGCTTTTCATAACTTACAACTGGATCAATCTGCGATGATTCCACAACACTCCAACCAAGCTCCGTAGCGACAAACTCAAGTGCCTGAAACGGTCGAGAACCGCCTTGATTTATACTTTGTGCTGTTAAAATGCTCAACAATTTTCTTTTCACAGCTATATTGCGGAATAAAACCCAATAATTCTGTTGCATAATCAGCTTAACCGGGTATTTGTTTATCCCGGGATATTCGTTTTGCATGATCCGCATACCAAATGACCTGGTTTTCGTCCAAAACACAATATTGAAACAGCTATTATACATCCACAAGAAGCTATCATGAAATGAATCCATCAGAAAAACAAACTGCATTGTGTAGTTCGCTTTTCTGATATCGTCCAGCGTCTGAAGCTTACAGGAAAAAGTTTCCTGCATCACCAGAAGCATTTTCTTTTTGATGGCATTTTTGCAGTCTGTGATCTCTGGCGAACTGTGCATTTGCGCAATACAGTCCCAGGTAAACTGATGCAGGATCGCAGCGGAATGCATTTCTTTTCTGTCTTCCCTTTCCTTTCGCCTGGAATGGGGATCGTCAGACAATGATTTTACATTTCTGTCCGCATTATAGCTCTTGAAGATCGATGACATAGTTTTTAGAACCTTTTTTCCCTCCCAGTTGTAGGAGATCAGTTTTTGCTCAAACTGCAAACCATCATAAACGATCTTGAATAATAAACACCATTGGGTAACCGCTCTTTTCACATCATGAGAAGATGTAATCGGCTCTTCTATGTTTTTCATGTACTTTATGATCTTGGAAAATTCACCACGGCTCTGAAAGAATTCCTTTCCCGGAATCTCAGGAGCGTACTTTGAAGTAATGCCCCGCCACAAGCACAGTTTGTCTTCGTCGCTGCCAAAACGCAAAAGCTCTGTAAACTCCTCAAAGGAGATCTCTTTTTTATAGAGTTCGTTCTTTCCAAACTCCTTCAGAACTCTTATATCCATCACACGGTCAGCCAACACTTTTTCCTTTGTATAGTCAAATGTGCCGAGGAGCATATCGTTGATCTCCGCTCTTTTTTGCGCAGTGACCAGCATAATAAAGAAACGTTCTTTCAAATTGGAGTATGTTTGCGGCTCTTGTGTTTCTGCTGTATCCAAATTTACTCCTTTTCCATTCTTTGGTGTAGAAAGAATGCGACTCGGATCGAATGCAATCTTTTCAACAGCATCTCTTTGCTTTTTCATCTCTGAGAGTTTATCCTCAAAAACACTGCCTGTACAAATACCTAAACAGAAAAACGCATTGATATGAAACCAACCGCTGTATAGCGCATCTACCGTCCTCTCAATTTCATCTGCATTTTTCACAGACATTTGGACATTTGTGTATACTATGTCAAACGCATCCATAATGGCATTGTTGTAATCACCGCATTTATCGTACATATACATCCCTTTCGGGTTTGCGATAATATCCAGAACCTTGCATCGGCTCAAAAACTCCCGTTCCGGCAGTTCGGCATTTTTCGCTGAATATCGGTATACGCCAATCTTTTCTGCAACGTAGATCTGTTCCAGCAGCCAGAGCTTGTCCGACCTTTCCTCCGGACTGTCTGTTTCTTTGAGTTCCAGATCCAGGTTGATCTTACTTTTTATCTTTGGGATCAAGCCGCCGGCTTTGTTCTTTTCGACATAGTAAAAATGCCGCTTGATCTGTTCTATGGTGCTTGGACTTTCCTCTGCCTCGCCATATTGGTCAGCGTGTTCCTGCCGGTACATATCATAAGAATCCCATATGTCTGCTATGGTATTATAAAGTCCTTCCATCGATGCCATACGGATGCAACCCCTTTTGTTTTACAAGATATCTATATCATACCACATATCCCAGGGAAAGAAAAGAGGATTTGAAAAAAACTACAAAATCAATTTTCTTCCTTATAGCCTCCCCTGAAAGGAGGAGGTGGGCGGCAAAGCCGCTCGGAGGGGTTTTCCTTTGCCTGGCAGCACTATAAATCTCTTTTCCAAAATTTTTTTACCTGGCACACGGCACAGCCCCAATTCCCTCACCCGCATAATTTTTACCCGGCACACGGCACAAGAGCGTCCTCCGAAAAAAATCCGGAGGATTTTTGTTCCCCTTTTTCCAAAAACGCATCGGAGAAGTTTGATTTTCGCCCAAACAGGAACTTTTCCGGCGGCAATTTCAGAAAAGGGGTACAAAAACAAACGGAATTTGATTTTTTTCTGTGCCATGTGCCAGGTGTTTTTTTGTCCGTTTTATATTTTCCGCCCCTCCCCCCAGAGCGCCTGCAAAAAAATAAGAGCGTTTTGTCTGCATGAAATTTTCCGATGTGCTATAATGCTTTTTGGAAATACAGAACCGCCTGTGCCGTGTGCCAGGTAAAATGTATTTCAATAAAGTTTTTAGGAGGTCCCCTATATGAACGGAAGTCCAAATATGCAAATAACTCCGGATGTCAATCAGGCGCTTGCAAACGCAAACATCCCTCTCTCACCTGCATTAACGCAATATTTTCAGCAAAACGTCACGCCATATCTGGATCAGCTACAGTATCAAATGTATCAGACACAAGTCAGCCTTCAGGATACGCTCCAATTTTTCGTGAATCAAAATCGATGTCAGCTTGCAGAAATTGATCGACTCAAACAAGTTCGACAAACAATGCCCCGGATGTTTTGCGAACGTCAAATAGATGGTTATGGAGTTTGCATAGATCATGGAAACCAAACCCTAGTCGGCAAGTTAAGAATTCGCAGTGTTCACCATTGCTATATCGACAAAGACGGATACCGAAAAGAACTTTTGTATGTCTTATATTCCAGTATGGACGACAACATCCATTCTGCGGTCGTTCCTCGTGACAAATTGGCAAGCAAGAATCTGTTGCCTCTGTTTGAATCTTTTCAATGGGTGTGCAAAAGCAAAGCTATGGCAAACGATTATGTTGCGCACTGCATCAACAATTTTGCTCAGAAACGTATTCTGTACATTTCAGAATATCCTGGCTTTTCTTTTGTGAAAAGCAAAGAAGGAAGTACGCTTGTTCAATTTTGCTGCAACAGAAATCAGTTTGGGATGAATCTGCTGAAACACTGCTCCCCCTATTTCACCAAAAAAGTTCTTCCCAGTACAAAAGACCGCCCTCTCGGTATAAAGGGAATCTGCGAAAAGTACCTTGACACGGACAAAAAGATGATGCTCTTCGTTTTTTCCCTCTGCGGTCTGCTGAGTTCTTTTTTCCGGGAAGAGAAATACAGCACGGAACGTATTCTGACCATATCTGCACCTGATGCCGCATCGGAACGGTTTGCGACGCTCCTCATGCAGATTTTCAACAGAGACACAAAGCCGCTGACCCTCTGTTCCAACAAGAGTGCTGTGAAAACGGAACTGCTCCACGCAAAGGATGAAACCGTTATCCTGAGCGACCGCAGCATTATCGACGATGACAAAAAAAGAACAGAAATGTTGCAGCACATCCTAACGGAAAATGACAGCATGGATTGTCAGCCCCATAATCTTGCGATTTTCTCCACCCATGCACAATACCTGCTCCCTCCGGAGAAAAAGATCTGTCTGACGCTGCCGGAAAATTTTGCCCCTGCTATGACAAAGGAAGAAGAGGCGGAGATGTGTGATGATTTGAATTATCTCATAAACACCATAGCATCTTACATCTGTAAAAACTACGAACTGTTTCGAGATAGGTTCAAACAAAACTTTATCGATATCTTCAACTCTGAATTCGAGCAATACAGTCCCTATTTCCAAGGCAAAAGCAAAGAAATCATTACGGCTGGTGCATTACTGGATACCGTTTACTTTTGCGTGATAGACTGCATTCTCGATTTCGACAGTCAGCCTATCGCCCCATTGATCTACTCCATTTTGTACGATTCTCAGACAGTTTCCGGCACTTCAGAAGATGCGGTGTCAGAGCATTTTATTGCTGCGCTCAATGATGCCATTCGCAGCGGCAAGCTCAAGATCCTCCAGCACAGCAAGGAAATGGACTTCCAGGAAGGCACAAACCAGCTGATCGTCAAGGACAAGCTGCTGATCCTGGAAGAGTCTGCGATAGAGAATGTGCTGATTCCGTCTATGAGAACTGCCGACAACACCTGCCGCATTCTGAAATGCCTGAAAGCGTGCGAATATCTCCATGCCACCAAGAAAAACCGTTATCCGCTGGTGGTGTATTCCCACCACAGAAGCCTGCGGCCTGCTCTGATCGCCCTGAAAAGCGACCGGATTCTGGATTCCGACGTGGAACTCATGATCGAGGAAAGCCGCTATGCAGAATGGTACAGCACAGCACCTGCACCGGAGCATTTTATTCCCCTCACGGAAAACCGCATCGGCGGTGTTTCCTACCAGGTCTTTGACGAAAAACGCAAGGATAATATGCACTTCTTTGCACTGGGAAAAAGCGGTTCCGGCAAAACACACTGTCTCACCGAACGAATGGTGAGCCTGCAAAAGCTGCACCGTCCCGTTATTGTCTTTGATACCAGTGAATCCTTTACAGAAGAGGAGATACTGGAAAAGCTGTCTGTAGGCTGCGGTGAAACGGCAGAGAAGAAGGTTCAGGCGTATATCGCCGAGCATATCACCTTCCACCGCATCGAAGAGGACGGAATCCCCGTTGACCTGCTCAAACTGGGCGACTCCGGCAATGGGGAAGATACCATCCGAAAAATCGAGTCCATTGTGGAATCTCACAACCCCAATATGGGCAGCAAGCAGCAGGCTGCTGTGCATGCTGCCATCAGCGATATGATCCAGAAAGGCAATGTGGATATGACATCTCTGTATGAGGTGCTGACAAGTGAACAGATCCCGTATGATCTGGCAGATCAGCTGGCGGATACGCTCTCCTTTTTTGTGAACTTCAAGGCAAACGACAGAGACTGGGGCGAGCTGATCGAAGAGAGCAAGGATATTATTATCATTTCCACCAAGGCGGTACGCTCTAATGGCGGTTCTGGTCTGATCGATATGCTGCTGATGTCTCTGTATTACTATCAGCAGGCACACGGCGAGAAGCAGCTCAGCGTATTCATCGACGAGATCAGAACGCAAAACCTCAGCACCAAAGGCCCCATCGCCAAGATTCTGACGGAGAGCCGCAAGAACCGCATGAGTCTGAATTTTGCCACCCAGTTTCTGCCCAAGTCCGCCCAGGTCCGGGAGATCATGGACAATGCAGCGATCCATGCCTTTTTCCCGCTGGACGACAGAACCGCCGCCTCTGCGGCAAAGCTGCTCAATATCGATCCCCAGGCGCTGACCCTGCTGGAAACGGGCGAATGCTATATCAAGGGAACGTTCTACAACCAGAACAGACAGAAAGCGATCCCCGGCATTCTCCACGGCACAACATACCGCAATTTCAAGAAAGCCAAACCGAAATTGCACAAACGTCCCTTTATTGATGTGCCTTGCTTTGACGAAAAACGCTGCAATTTTCCCCCTGCAAAAAATTAAGAGCGTTTTGTAAGACGGCATTGCAAAAGTGTGCTATAATACCGATTGTACAGAGGCGACGGCAGCATATCGCTTGCCGCTTCTGAAAAAATGAAAGGATCTGATCAGTATGAACGAAACAGTCAACACCCACAAGAAGATGGAAGAACTGGACAGAATGAGCATTCCCTATGAGGCGATCCCACCTTCCGAATGGAAGCGCAACGCCTACGACAGCAACAACAGCGTCAGCATAGATACATTATGTATTTTTTACAAATGTGCAAGAGATTTGGAAAAGATAATAGAGGAACAGGAGGGTGACGAAAAGGAGGTCGAAGAATATATCATCAATCTCCTCTCATTGATACTGACACAAAAGCTCCATCTCATCGTCTACCATGACAGATGGCTCTATTTCTTCAACGGAAAATACTTTGAACCGTGTCCGTCTAAACAAGAACTGCAGTGTATTCTCCGTGAACTGTGTGAGGCAGCTGCTTACCTTTGGAAACGTTTTTCCGTACACGACAAGACCGTAAAGCGATTGCTGAGCCATGTGCAGCAAAACGCTGTCAAAGTGGATTATCCGCCGGATATCAGCAAGTATGTTGTCTTTGAAAACGGCGTCCTGAATCTGGACACCTTAGAGCTGGAAGACTTTACACCGCAGAAATTCTTTACCAGCATGATCCATGCGGACTGGCTTGCGGAAAACAAAGCCTGCCCGGAATATGAAAAGGTCATCAACACCTACACCAATCACGAAATGCCGCTGAACAAGCGAATCAACGAAGTCCTGGGCGTTTGCCTGACCAACGATATGGTCAAGAAGCTGTTCTGCTTTTTGGGTGTGACCAACTCCGGCAAGACCCTTCTGCTGAGCTTTCTGATGCGTCTGTTCAACAACTCAGCAACCGTTACCATGCAGCCAAACGACCTGGGTCGCCAGTTTGCGCCCAGCATGGTCTATGGAAAATCCCTCTGCTGCTGCATGGACATGGACTCCGCACCGCTGAATACCAAGGCGACTGCCTTTCTCAAGGGCATCTCCGGCGCTGATATGCTTTCAGCGGAATTCAAGGGCGAAAACGGCAGTGTCCCGTTCCAAAGCCGTGCACACATCATCAACGCCTCCAACTACGACATTACCACGAAGATGCCGGATGCGGCATTTGATATGCGTAAGCTTGTGATCCCGTTCAAGTACAGACTGACCGACAATGCAGAGCCCTTTGAGGTACTGATGGACAAGCTGGAGCGTGAGAAGGCAGCCATTGTGAGAAAGCTGATTCTGGCGTACAAGGCGCTCAAGGACAACCACTACGAATTCAGCGACTCCGAAGAAGGCGAAAGCTATGACAGCTACGTACCGCCCACGGCAGTCAGCCGCAGCACCAGCAAGTCTCTGGACTTCTTCTTTACGGCTTGTTATGTACGCACCGAGAACGACGATGACTACATTTTCACCGAAGATATGTACGCCGATTACAAGGAATATGCCCTGGATGAGAGCTATGCGTACTGCTTCCCGAACTACGATGCCTTTGCAAAGGCTGTCAGAGCGGAGCTGCAACTGAAGTCCGGCCGCAAGCGTAAAAGCAGCGATGCCAACCCCAAGCGCTGCTACCTTGGCATCAAGCGAAAAGCACTGGTGACAGAAGAGCAGGCGGAAGACTGAGTTTCCGCTCCGAAAGCACAAATCACCCGAATTTAAAATGATTTTTTACCCGATGGAAGGTGATCCATCGGGCTTTTTTGATGGTGCAGAAAATGCTGCTTTTTCGTTCCCCAGCGTGAATTCCTGCGAAATTGGCAGATGTTCCGGCGGGAAATTGACAATATGAACAGAAAAAATTAATTTTTCGGTGTTATTTTTTCGGTTTGTGAGCGTATTTGTCGAGGGATTTGCTTGACACTTGTGGGGGCGTGTGGTATAATTGCTTTATATAGGTGTAGGCAGATGTAAGAGGCGTTGGAAAAAGCTTTTTGGTTTGAAAAAACGTAGTATTCTGCCGTGTTTTATGGTGCTTTGCACAATGATAGGCTACAATTGGAGTTTGGAATCTAGAGGCGTTTTGTATTTAGGATTTGGCACACAAATGTCTTTGTAATGTTTTCAGATTTTTTGTAGATGGGTAAAATAGAAAAAGAGGAGTATAATTTTGGAGAATAAGGCTACAATCATAATAGCTACGCATAAGAAGTATCAAATGCCAGCAGATAAAATGTACTTGCCTGTTCATGTTGGAGCAGAAGGGAAAAAGGATTCTGATGGAAAAGATTTGGACTTAGGATATGTTAAAGACAATACCGGAGATAATATTTCCCTTAAGAACCCTTCGTTTTGCGAATTAACAGGTCTTTACTGGGCGTGGAAAAATGTTGACTCAGACTATATTGGTTTGGCACATTACAGACGCCATTTTTCTCTGAACAAGAAGTCTAAAGATCCCTTTGATAATATTCTCACATACGATGAACTTGCACCGCTTCTGAGCAAATATAAAGTGTTTGTTCCTAAGAAGCGAAAGTATTATATTGAAACGCTCTATTCTCATTATGCACATACACATTATGCAGAGCATCTTGATGTGACAAAAGAGATTATTGCCGAAAAGTACCCTGATTACACAGATTCCTGCAACAAGGTATACAAGCAGACCTATGGGTATATGTTTAATATGATGATCATGAGAAAAGATCTGTTCCAGAACTACTGCGAATGGCTCTTCAATATTCTTTTTGAGCTAGAAAAAAGAATTGGAGAATCTTCTAAAGAATTATCATTTTTTCAAGGTCGCTTTTACGGAAGAGTTAGCGAGATAATATTTAATGTCTGGCTCGACTATCAAGTAAAATCAGGTACAATAAGCCAAAAAGATATCAATGAAATACCCTGCATTTACACTGAAAAAATCGACTGGAATCGGAAAATCAAGTCGTTTATAGGTGCGAAGTTTGGGCATAAGAAGTATGAGGGAAGCCTTTGATGAAAGAAAATCTTATCTCTGTTATTTTACCAATTTATAATGTTTCTGATTATCTTGACCGATGTATGAAATCCGTTATCAATCAAACATATAAGAATATTGAAATTATAATGGTTGATGACGGTTCAACAGACGATTCTGCATTAAAGTGTGATGAATATAAGGAAAAAGATGATAGAATAGTTGTTTTTCATAAAGAAAATGGTGGACTTTCAGACGCCAGAAATTATGGTATAAAACGAGCATCAGGTAATTATATAACGTGTATCGACTCAGACGATTTTATAGATTTGGATTATATAGAATATCTATATAATCTAATCAATAAGTATAATGCAAAAATGTCAATATGTCAACACAGAGTCTTATATAGCAATGGCAAAGTTAAAGAGTTTGGAAAAAGCGGTGAAGAGGTCCTTTCGAGTAAAAAGTGTCTGGAAAGAATGCTCTATCATGATGTTATAGATACATCAGCTTGGGCAAAACTTTATGACCGTAGTTTGTTTTCAGATGTTGAGTATCCTAAAGGAAAACTATTTGAAGACATTGGTACAACCTATAAATTGATGTTGCAATGCAATAATGTAGCTGTCGGTTACGAATCAAAATACAATTACATAATAAGAAGAGATTCGATAGTTAATTGTTCTTTTAATCCTAAAAAATTTGATTTGCTTGAGATGACAGATAAAATGGCTGATGATGTTCTAAAACTGTATCCGGATCTGAAAAAAGCCGTTTTGAGAAGACAAGTTTATGCAAGATTTAGCACACTAAATCAGATGTGTAAAACAACTAGGTGGAATAATGAAAAAAAAGAAGTTATTGCGTATATAAGGAAGAACTCAAAAGCAATACTTTTTGATAAAAAAGTTCCACAAAGAGATCGAGTAGCAATAATATTACTTTTATTGGGCTATCCTATTTATAATGTGTTTTGGAACATCTATTGTAAAAACAAATAAGTGGTTTATGGGGGGGTCACAATTCCATAAAGTATGCTAAATGCACTGCCTTGCATTCCCACAAGTGAGTTCTATTTGCAAATATAAAGTTTATGGAGCGCAAAGAATGAATGATATCAAAGAAAAAATGAAAATGGCATATATAAAAACATTTAGAATTATAAACAAATGTTTTTGCCTAAAAAAAATAGAAGAAACCAAAGTGGTTTTCGAGGCATTCTCAGGAAGTGTATACGGTTGTAACCCTAAATATATTTCCAAAAAAATACATGAGATTTATGGCGACAAAATAAGACTTGTATGGGCGGTCAAAAATCCCGATCACTTTTATAATTATACTAAAAGTGATGGGATTGAACTTTGCCAATACAGAAGTATTCAACATATTTACCAACGCATGACAGCTAAAGTGTATATATCAAATTTTCTTGAAGCAACAGAGATTCCAAAACGTAAAGGTCAGTACTTTATCCAAACATGGCATGGTGGTGGGTGTTATAAGAAACTAGGTAGTAGTGAAAAAAAACACCAAAGCATTCATGATAAACGCAGAAATATGCAATTAGATGAAACAGATTTATTTCTTGTAAGTAGTCGCTTTTTTGAAAATACTGTAGTTAGAAAGCAACTTGGATACAAGAGGGAAATTGAAAAATGTGGAATGCCAAGGAATGACTGTCTCTTCTCAATTGATCTGAAAAGCATCAGGAAAATAAAGACAAGACTTAAAATTGCAGAAGATGCGTTTGTAGTACTTTATGCACCTACATGGTCCACAAATAAAGATAAACTTGAAAAATTAAATCCATCACTAATATCGATGGCCTTTGAAAAAAAATTCAAGAAAAAATGTGTGATCTTATTTAGAGCACATCCAAATGACAAGTCAAATTCAGATAGAATGATCGATGTAAGCGACTACGATGACATGCAAGAGCTTCTTTGCATAAGTGATGCCCTTATAACGGATTATTCATCATCAATATGGGATTTTTCATTTACTTATCGTCCATGCTTTTTGTTCGCAGTTGATGCAGAATGGTACACTTCAAATAGAGGATTTTGCATGCCAATTGATACTTGGGGGTTTCCTGTTGCAAAAAGCAATCTAGAACTTGTAAAAAATATAGATAGTTATTCTCAAAGTGAATTTGTTGAAGCTATGAAACAACATCACAAAGTTCTTGAAAGCTATGAAGACGGAAAAGCTTCAGAAAGAGTTGCTAAAATAGTAGGAAAAACTTGTGGATTAGAAAAGGAATATTAATGTGAAT
>CAJMMS010000021.1 GCA_905214675.1 uncultured bacterium | reverse complement strand
TATTTCGGGCACCATACTACATGATATTTGCAGGAATAGACGATATTGTGGTTTGATTTATATATTGTATTCATATTTGTATTATACTATATTTTTAAAAATAATACAATTATTATTTTGTCCATCTCAATTACTTGCGTAAATTCAATGGACGCATCTTATATCTCCATAGCTGAAGCAAGGGGTTTTACGATGCATTGGATAATGAATACAGTCCATAAAGACAAACGGATAAACCGGGTTCAGAGGACGGGACTGCCATTCCTTAACCTAAGGAAGTATCTTGTCTGTGATCTTGCTGACCATTTCAGCTGACAGCTCAATTCCATAAAGATCCTGGAGCTGGTCGTGGATGTCACGTGTACTCATACCACAGGCATATAAAGATTTGTTCTTTTGCAACTGCCATAAAAAATACAAACTATTTTACACTACTTGTTATATCAGCCTTTTACTCTATCGTCTGTTAGAAAAGAAACTTGGAAATGCTTATACGTCCAGCAAGATCCTTACGACATTACGCTCCATGCAGATGACACTGTTGAATACCGCAAGTGGATATATTCCATCTTATCCAAGAACAGCATTAACTGATACATTGCATAAAACATTTGGTTTCAGAACGGATTATGAATTTATCACAAAAGCATCCATGCGAACAATTATTAAAGAAACCAAACAGATTAAATCAAAAGAATTGTAATATAGCACATATCGTTACGAAAAGAAAAATGTCTACAACGCCCATATTTACTGGGTTTGTAGACATTTTTTATCTTTCTAACTGTCAAAGATGGGATCCTACCCATTTTTTTCAAAACCACAATTATAACTGTGTCATATCCTCGCCGTTACAATGCAAAATCTACAAAAGATTCTCTTTGATGTTATTATATTCGTCTTCCCGGAAGAATCTTATAGAATATCTTCTGAATTTTGGTAATTTTTTCAAACATATCCGTGGGATATTTTTACATCAAAAAAACTCCCCCACATTCCACGCTTTCGCGTTTCCTGTGGAAGAGTCCTGTAAATCTCTGCTATAAACAGACTGTTTTTGATCCGATTCTCAGATTATACCGGATATGCTCCGTTTTTGGTATCTGCTACGGTCTGGTCTACTTTTGTCTGCTGTGCTTCTCTGTATTTGAAGAAGTCTACGGCTACCTGTGGGAACAGTGCGTAGGTCAGCACATCTTCATCCTGCTGTTTCCACTGAGCCATTTCTTTCTCCAGTTTATCCAGCTCCGGCTCCAGAAGGTCTGCCGGACGGCATGTGATGATCTTCGCATCGCCGATGCACTTCTTCTGAACTTCTTTGTTGAACGGTTTTGCGGTTGCACCGTATTTACCTGCCAGAACATCTTTGGTCTCTTTGGTTACCATCTTGTAACGCTCGCCCATGATCACGTTAAATACAGCCTGTGTACCAACGATCTGTGAGGACGGTGTAACCAGAGGACACTCACCGAGATCTTTTCTTACACGCGGTACTTCTTCCAGAACATCGTAGAACTTGTCTTCTGCGTGCTGTTCTTTCAACTGAGAAGTCAGGTTGGAAAGCATTCCGCCCGGTACCTGGTACAGCAGTGTCTTGATGTTTACGCCCATGTTCTTCGGATTGAGCAGTCCGGTTTCCAGTGCATTGTCACGGATCGGTCTGAAGTAATCAGCGATCTCTGCCAGAAGCTTCTGATCCAGTCCGGTATCGTACGGTGTGCCTTTGAAGGTCTCTACCATAACTTCGGTTGCCGGCTGGGAAGTTCCCAGTGCGAACGGTGACATTGCGGTATCGATGACATCGATACCGGCTTCTACGGCTTTCAGGTAAGTCATGGAAGCGACACCGGAGGTGTAGTGTGTATGCAGCTGAACCGGGATCTTAACTGCTTTTTTCAGGGCAGTTACCAGTTCCGTTGCTTTGTACGGAAGCAGAAGACCTGCCATGTCTTTGATACAGATAGAGTCTGCACCCATGTTTTCAACGTCTTTTGCCATTTTTGTCCAGTAATCCAGTGTATAAGCATCACCGAGCGTGTAGGACAGTGCTACCTGTGCATGTCCTTTTTCTTTGTTTGCTGCTTTGACTGCGGTCTGCAGGTTACGCAGGTCATTCATACAGTCAAAAATACGGATGATATCGATACCGTTTGCGATGGATTTCTGTACGAAATATTCTACCACATCATCTGCATACGGACGGTATCCCAGGATGTTCTGTCCACGGAACAGCATCTGCAGTTTTGTGTTTTTAAATCCGGCACGGAATTTACGAAGTCTTTCCCATGGATCTTCTTTCAGGAAACGTAAGGAAGCATCGAAAGTTGCACCTCCCCAGCATTCTACGGAATGATATCCAACCTGATCCATTTTCTCTACGATCGGAAGCATCTGCTCTGTTGTCATACGGGTTGCAATCAGAGACTGATGTGCGTCACGCAGAATTGTTTCTGTAATACCAACTGGTTTTTTTGCATTATTCTGCTTTTTTGCAATATCTGCCATGATCTATATCCTCCTAAATATTTTAAAACTGTTATACACCGAAAATAGCCATGAATGTACCGGCAGCTACGGCTGTACCGATAACACCTGCTACGTTTGGTCCCATTGCATGCATCAGCAGGAAGTTGGTCGGATCTGCCTCTGCACCGACTTTCTGAGATACACGGGCTGCCATTGGCACGGCAGATACACCTGCGGAACCGATCAGCGGGTTGATCTTGCCGCCTGAGAGTTTGCACATCAGTTTACCGAACAGGATACCGCCCGCGGTACCGAATGCGAATGCGATCAGACCAAGTGCTACGATTTTCAGAGTATCCAGGTTCAGGAATGCTTCTGCACTTGTAGATGCACCTACAGAAGTACCAAGCAGGATAACTACGATGTACATCATTGCGTTTGAAGCAGTTTCTGTCAGCTGTTTTACAACGCCGCTCTCGCGGAACAGGTTACCGAGCATCAGCATACCAACCAGCGGTGCTGTTGTCGGCAGGATCATACATACAACGATCGTGATGATGATCGGGAACAGGATCTTCTCCAGTTTGGAAACCGGACGAAGCTGTTGCATTTTGATCTTACGTTCTTTTTCTGTGGTCAGAAGCTTCATGATAGGCGGCTGAATGATCGGCACCAGTGACATGTAAGAATATGCTGCCACGGCGATCGGTCCCATCAGTGCGGACTGTCCCAGTTTTCCTGCAAGGAAGATGGAAGTCGGGCCGTCAGCACCGCCGATAATGGAGATCGCTGCTGCTGCTTTTCCGTTGAATCCCATCAGAATTGCCAGAAAGTAAGCTGCATAGATACCAAGCTGTGCTGCTGCACCGAGCAGGAAACTGATCGGATTTGCGATCAGCGGACCAAAGTCCGTCATCGCACCGACACCCATAAAGATCAGGGACGGCAGAATACTCCACTCATCCAGTAAATAGAAATAATGTAAAAGTCCACCTACACCGTTTGATGTCTCTTCCGGTGATGCCATGATATCCGGATAAATATTAACCAGAAGCATACCGAATGCGATCGGAACCAGAAGCAGCGGTTCAAAACCTTTTGCGATTGCCAGGAAAAGGAATACACAGGCAACTGCGATCATCAGGTAGTTTCCCCAGGTCAGGTTAAAAAACGCCGTTTGATGGAGCAGGTTGGACAACGTATCGATTACGTATGACATAATTCAACCTCCAATATCTTAGTTCATGGTTGCCAGAACATCACCATTTTCAACTGCTGCACCAACTGCAACATCAATGCTTGCAACGGTTCCGTCCTGAGGTGCTACTACAGGGATCTCCATCTTCATAGCTTCCAGAATGATGATGTTGTCACCTGCTTTTACGCTCTGTCCTGCAGAAGCTTCGATTTTCAGGACTTTGCCCGGTACGGAAGCTTCTACTTTAATAGCACCTGCACCTGCCGCTGCCTTCGGAGCTGCTTTTGGAGCTGCTTTCGGTGCTGCTTTTGTAGCTGCCTTTGGTGCTGTAGGTGCTGCACTTCCTGTTCCTTCTTCTACTGTTACATCATAAGCTGTACCATTTACTGTGATTGTATATGTTTTCATTTCAAATCCTCCTGTCAGGCTCTGTGCCATTTATTTGATTTCTTGATTGAACGGACAACAAAACTGTCTCCTGAAGTATTTTCGTAAGCTGCGATCGCTGCGGAAATAACCGCTACCAGTTCCAGGTCATCTGCAAAATCTTCATCTGCCGCTTCGCTCTGGGCGATTGCCGGTGCAGGTGCTGCTTCTGCTTTTGGTGCTTCCTCTGCTGCTTTTTTCTTACCGGCATTCTGGATCTTGTCTATGTATTTGAACAGACCGATCACAAAACTTAAGAATACCAGCATCAGAAATACGATACCGATGCCCATCAGTGTATTCATTCCGGCACGCTGCATATTATCTGCCAGAGAATACTGTACACTGTAAGTCATACTTGTATATGCCTGTTTACTCAGATCCAGAGTCAGCGCAACATCTGCCTTTGCTTTTTCAAACTGGGCAACGGTAGAAACGGTAACCTGCTCACCATCTTTTTCCACTTCCTGCGAAACGATGGAAGAATAAGCACCCAGTTCATCTTTTACGCTCTTCCAGGATTCCAGTACTTCTGTCGTAAATGCATCATTCTGTGCCAGATAGGTTTCGATATCTTCATCCGAAAATCCGGAAATCTGTGAGATCAGAGTCTCTGCTGCGGATTTGTAGTTTGCAGCTTCTTCCTCTGTCACTTCATCTGCTGCGAAAGCACATACGGACATGGCAAGTGTCAGTGCCAGTACACAGATGATCGCTAATAAACTTTTTAATTTTCGCTTCATATTATCCACCTCACTTATACCGTGCCATGTTTTTTCGCCGGTCGGTCTTCTCTCTTTGTGAATAACATTTCAAATGCACCGATTACATATTTTCTGGTGTCGTCTGCGGAAATGATGGTATCAACATATCCTCTCGCTGCTGCGGACTGTACGCTCTCCTGCAGGCTCGCATATTCTGCTGCCTTCTCGCCTATCGTAGCTGCGTCAGCGTCAGCATACATGATCTTGGCTGCCAGTTTTGCATCCATCATGCCAATGCTCGCATCTTCCCATGCATAAGTCAGATCTGCTCCGACTGCCTTGCTGTTCATGGCAACATAAGCACTTCCGTAAGCTTTTCCGATGATCACATTGACCTTCGGAACGGTAGCATCTGCAAATGCATGTGTCATCTCTGCAACTGCGGCTGCAATGCATCTTTCAGAATGTTTGTCTGCCTTAAAACCGGTTACGTTGGTCAGTGTCAGGACCGGGATATTGAAAGCATCACAGAATTTTACGAATCTGGCTGCTTTTCTTGCTCCTCTTGCAGTCAGGACTGCGTCAAATTCTTCTGCTTTCTCACCATCCGCACCGTAAACTTCGGTACGGTTTGCAACGGCTCCTACAGTCGTTCCGTTCAGTTTCATAAATCCGGTTACCATCTCTTTTGCATAGTCTGCTTTTGTCTCAACAAAATCCTGGTCATCTGCAATATTTGAAAGAAGGATTGCGGTATCGCCTGCTGCGTTTGCAAGGTCTGCACATACACGGTTCAGATCATCGCTGCAGTCATCCACTGCGTCCTCTTCGTTGTTTGCCGGAAGCAGAGTTACCAGCTTGCGGATACCGGAAAGCACTTCGTCTTCGCTGCCTGTAAAGTCAACCAGTCCTGCGTCCTCACTCTGGAATTTGGCGGATGCGGTGTTGCATTTGGAAACTTCGTTTCCATCCAGTGCATTTGGAGAATTTACAAATAATTTTGCATTCCTGCTCTCCATAAACGTAAAATCAGTCAGTGCCGGCATAAGCGCCATACCGCCGCCGCATGTACCAAATACAGCTGTGATCTGTGGAATTACACCAGATGCCAGTACCTGCTTTGCATAAATCTCACCCAGTGCGTTCAGCGCATCGGTTGCTTCCTGCAGACGGATACCTGCACAGTCGATCAGTCCGATCACCGGTGCACCCATCTTTAATGCCATATCGTACAGACGTGCGATTTTCTTTGCATGCATTTCACCGATGGTGCCACCCAGTACAGATGCATCCTGGCTGTAAACATAAACCAGATTGCCGTCGATCACACCATAACCTGTGATTACACCGTCTGACGGTGTTGCTGTCTGCTTCAGATTGAAATCTGTGTTTCTGGCAGTCACACAACCTCCGATTTCAACAAAGCTGTTCTCATCAAGTAAAGAAGCGATTCTTGTACTTGCCAAGTTTTGTGCTGTATTACTCATTCTTCAGCCCTCCATTGATAATTTATTAAAAGAAAAAAAATTTTCTGCCGATTGTAATTGTAATGGTTTTTGGAAGATTTAGCAAGTATTTTCTCATTTTTCTCAGTTTTTTTGTTGTACAGCACCAGAAACAATCAGATTCTCTTTCATACCCGGTCACTTTTTACCATTTTATTATCTTTTTTGTCGGATTCTTTCTCCAGTTTGTCAAATTTTTAACAGTTTCTTAAATTTTAAAGAAGTCTTTTACTACTTCCCCTGCACACCAGCGCAGACTGATCCGCGGTACATCCTGCTCTGCCAGAATATCCTGTTCCCTGATCTTCTCTCCATTCAGCCACAGACAAAGACTTCCAACTACCATTCCTTCCCTGACCGGTGCATCCAGCTTTGTTTTCATATTGCAGACCAGTTTCACCTGATCTTTTTCTGAAACCAGAAGCTGTATTTTCTTCTCCGGTTCCTTTTCTATCTTTGCAGGAACTGTACACCGATCCCACCGTTTTCCGCTTTCCGGGATTCCATTTTCTACGGTCAGTTTCGGAAGTGGAACATCCATGGAAAATTCCTGTATCTGAAAATGTTCCATAGCATAGGTCATCAGTTTCCGCATATCCTGCCACTTGTAGCCCCGGTTATCTGGCCATCCGCAGCCAAGCAGTGCCACAACGAACGTTCGTCCTTCACTTTCCAGCGCCCCCACATAACAGTAGCCTGCTTTTCCGGTAAATCCCGTTTTTCCGGTCAGTGCTCCCTGCATCATATCCAGGAATGCATTGTGGTTATAGCAACTGTACTGTCGCTTTTGCTGTATATCCGAGAATTCATAGGTCTTTGTGCGGGTGATCTCCAGAAATTCAGCCCTCTTTGGTGACTGTTTTATACAATAACGCAAAATCTTCGCCAGATCTGCAGCAGTTGTACGATGTTCTCCTCCTGCATCTTCTTTGTCCAGCCCGTTTGGTGTCACAAAATGGGTATCGGTGCACCCGATCTCTTCTGCTTTCTGATTCATTTTTTTTGCAAATGCCTCCACACTTCCTGCCGTTTTTTCTGCCAGGATCACAGCCGCATCGTTATGGCTTTCCAGCATCAGGGAATACAGCAGATCTTTTACATAAAATGTTTCTCCTTCATATACCCCAAGATGCACTTTCGGCTGTATGGCTGCATTTCTGGAAGCCTCTGCCGTATCGGACAGATCCGTATTTTCCAACACTAAAATACAGGTCATGATCTTGGTTGTACTTGCCATTGCCCGTACTTCCTTTTCCTTTTTCCCAAATAAAATACGCCCCGTATCCGCATCCATCAGGACAGCCGACTGGGCGTACAGCTCCATCTCTTCTGCTTTTACCGGCACTGCTGTCACCATCAGCAGCAACATACCGGTCAGAATACCAAGGAATCTCTTTTTTCTTTTTTTCACTGCACACACCTCCTGCCTTTTTGTTCCAGATACAGTGTGTGTCTTTTTCTCTTTCTTTATTCGTAATTTCGTTCAAAACGTCCGTTTATTTCTTCCGGCTCATCCAGTGTATCGTAAAAATCTTCCAGAACTGTCAGTGTCTCCGGAATCGCAAGCCGGAGCAGTGCCATCAGCTCTTCTGTACTCTGTTCACATCGTTTCAGTGGTTTCTTGCGCATGATATGCCCCTGAATGCTATCATAAGCTCCGATCAGCCGCATCCCCCAGAGCAGAAACATCCGCTTTGGAAATCTGCGGCACACCGTAATACCTGTATAAAATTTCAGAGAATTTATACTTTTTCGCACCGTCTTTTCCGGCAGTTCCAAAATGGCTGAAATGGCATGCACGCTTTCTTTTGAGGCTTTCAGGTGCGACGCCGGTCTGAAATGAAATGGATTCTTCCCTGTTTTCTGCATCAGATAACGATCCAGTTCTGTCTCGATCTCATCATGTCTGGCTCCGGTCTTTTCCATATATTTTGCAATATATGGATGGCACGTACTGTCCAGCATATAGTGGCAGATAAATCCAAATACATATGCCAGTGCCTCTTCGTCTTTTGTTTCCTGGTAATATTTTTTACATTTTCGGAAAAACGATGCTGCAATCGCTTCGTGCATCTCCATCCCCAGTTGATTGACCGGATTTTCATGAAACAGATGATAATAAAAAAGGATGTCCGGTCCATGCTGGCCAATCCGGTAAGAATTGATATGATCTGCCGCGATTTCTTTTAAAGGCTCCGGCAGCTTCTGATAAATCATTTTTCCAAAAACATCATGTGTATATGTGGTTGGCATAAAAACATCTCCAATCCTTTTAAATATCAAGTTTTAACTGTACTTCTTCTTCCGCTTCCGCTTTGAAATCTTCTATTTTAATGGTACTGATCACCGGAAGTTCTTCCAGAGACTGGACACCGAAACTGCGAAGGAACTCTTCTGTTGTCCCAAATACGATCGGTTTCCCCGGTGCATCCATACGTCCCAGTTCTTTGACCAGATCGTATTCGATCAGCTTATTGATCGCATGATCGCTCTTTACTCCGCGGATTTTTTCAATCTCTGCTTTGGTAACCGGCTGTTTATAGGCAATGATCGACAAAGTTTCCAGTGCTACATCTGACAAAACTGCCTTTTTCGGCTGTTTTGCCACCCGGATCAGGTATTCATACAGTTCTTTTTTCGTACAGAGCTGGTATGCATGATCCAGTTCTATGATCTGTATTCCGCGGTCTGCTTTTTTATATTTCTCCATCATATGGGCAAGCAGTTCTTCTGTCTGTTTTACTTCCCATTCAAGCGCTGCGGCAAGCTTTTCTGCTTCTACCGAACTGCCCATTGCAAACAGGATCGCTTCAACGGCAGCTTCTGCTTTTTTCTGCTCTGCTGTTTCCTTCACATTAAATTTCCTCCGGTAAAAATTCCTTTTTTCTGGTGATCTGGATGTTTCCAAAGATCTCTTCCTGGATAATCTCGATCCATCCTTCTTTCATCATTTCCAGAATCACAAGGAATGCAACAATGATCTGCATTTTTGTCATCTGTCCCTGCAGAATCTGCCTGAAATCACAGACTTCATGCTGCGCAATATATTGTGCCACATTCTGCCGTGTCTGATCCAGATCAACTTCTTCTTTTCTTAAGGTTCCAAAGGTACTGCGGATTGGATCGATGCGGTTGTTCTGTCTGCGCATGACATCCAGGAAAATCTGGTGCATTTTCACCAGTGTCACACCGGAAAGCAGTTCTTCTGCCGATACCGGCTGCCGGTAAGAACGTACCTCCTGTGGAAGATCCGGTTCGTGGTATAAAACCTGCGCCGCATCCTGTCTGCGCTTCTTCAGTTCATAGGACATGTATTTGTACATTTTGTACTCCAGAAGCTGCTGGACCAGTTCCTGACGCGGATCTTCCTCCTCACCTTCTTCGCCTGCTTCCTTTGGAAGCAGCATCCGGGATTTGATATCCAGAAGCGTTGCTGCCATCAGGAGAAATTCACTCATCATGCCAAGATCCTGTTTTTTCATCTCCTGAATGTATGCCATATACTGATCCGTGATCTCAGCGATCGGAATATCATAAATACTGACCTTATTTTTCTCGATCAGATGCAGAAGCAGATCCAGCGGTCCTTCAAATGCCTGTAGTTTTACTGCGATCCCCATAGTCTCACCTCTTGATCCGCACGGTGATCATTTCAGGCGGATTGTTGATGCGAAACAGCCAGGAATGATCTCCCAGCCCTGCTCCTGCCACCAGATGGCTGTTTCCAAGCTGATAGAGTCCTCTGTCATATTCCGGGAAAATCTGGAACTGCGGACTGATCACTCCGCCCAGAAACGGCAGGCGGACAAACCCTCCATGCAGATGCCCTGCAAAAGCAAAATCGGCTCCCCAGTCTGCATATTCCTCAAAAAAAACAGGATTGTGTGTCAGAAGAATCTGATATGCATCGTCATGTCTCTTTCCGACACTTTCTGTGATCTCTTCTGTTGATGGATGTCTGCGGTTAAAACGCCGGTAATATTCCCATGGAAGTTCATACCCTGTTACTGCCACTTTCTGTCCACCATCTTCTGTGCACCACGTTTCGTTGTGAAGTACCTGTACACCGCCCTTTTTCAGTCCTTCCATAAAAGCTTCATAACGCTCTGGAAAGAACTTTTTTACCTGCATCTCATGATTCCCGTCCGTAAAACAGACCGGGGCAAGGTCGGCAAGGCGCGAAAGCAGAGCGACTGCAACTGCGTCGCTCTCTTCTTTCTCTCCGCTTAACATATCTCCTGCTGCCAGTATCAGATCTGGTTTCTGATCCCATGCAGTCTCCACGATCACACGGTTCTGCTTTCCATATTCATTTCCATGAAGATCACTCAGGCAGAAAAGAACCAGTTCACTCTCTGCTTTTCTCTCTGTATTTTGTGCTTTTTCTGTGTTAATATCATAAAATGTATGCTTTATTTTTTTCATACTACAAATATAACATAGGATGTCATCCTGGTCAAAAGATATTTTCAGACTGTCTGCTTATTCTGCATCAGCAGTGCATCCAGACTTTCCATAAAATAATCCAGAATTCCTGCTTTTGCCACCTCTTCCCCGGTAAGGATATCCACGCTTCCTATTTTCTTTCCATTCAGAAAATACTGCAGTTCCCCTGCCTTTGTCCCCTTTTTCACCGGTGCTGCAAGTGCTGTTTCCAGCATCTGCCTGCACTCGATCTGTGCAAAATCAACCCCTTCGGTATCCAGATAAGAAAATGTTTCCCGATATACACAGGGAATACTGCGTTTCTTTCCACCGGTTATCCGTACTTCTCCTGCTGCCGGCGGCTCTTCATCCTTATAAATCCGGCAGATTCCAAATCCATAATTAAGCAGTGCTGCTGCATTGGCAAAACGGATCTTGGAATCCGGCCCTGCCATGATCACACTGATCAGTGTGATATCACCCCGTTTTGCCGCTGCGGATACACAGAATTTTGCTTTGCTCGTACTGCCGGTTTTCAGCCCGATACAGCCATCGTAACTTCGCAGAAGCTTATTCGTGTTCGTCAGTCCGAATGCACTGCTGCCCTTTGCCGTAACATGTGTGATATCTTCCATCCAGATTGTAGTATACTGCTCAACCTGCGGAAAATGCAGCAAAAGTTCCCGCGACATGATCGCGATATCTCGCGGTGTCGTATAATGTTCATCCGAATCCGTCAGACCACAGCAATCCACAAAATGCGTATTTTCCATATCAAGAGCTGCCGCCCGCTCATTCATTTTCTGCACAAACGCTTCTTCACTGCCGCCTATGTATTCTGCCATTGCCACCGAAGCATCATTCCCGGACGCTACCAGGATACATTTCAGCAATGTCTCAACCGTCTGTTTTTCTCCTTCTTCCAGAAATACCTGGGAACCTCCCATCGACTTGGCATGTGCACTTGTCACAACTTCATCCTGCAATGCAATCTTTCCGCTCTGGATTGCTTCCATGATCAGCAGAACGGTCATGATCTTTGTCACGCTCGCCGGACTTCGCTTAATATCTGCTTCTTTTTCATATAAAATCTTTCCGGTCGTCAGTTCCATCAGGCAGGCTGCCGGAGATTCAATCTCTACATCAGACGTAAGGTGACTCCCGCCTCTGTCGGCAGCAAGCAATAAGTTTGTATCCATGTCGGGAGCCAATCTCACACCTGATACAGTCTCCGGCGGATTGCAGAGGCATTCTTGCTGTGCAAAACTTCGCTGTGGAAATGCAGTTACCGTTCCACTTGTGATAAGCACCAGTGCAAGCAACAGGCCGAGCCCCTTTGTTTTCCATTTTTTCATATAAAACGCTCCTGTTTTTCCTATATAAACAGTATAAGCAGCCCACTGCCCATGCATGACAGGTCCGGTGCATTTTTCGCAGCAGCTTTTCGATTATCCTTTTGCAGAAAAAGAAAACCTCCGGCATCACTGCCAGAGGCTCCATTGCACATATTAGTTGTATTTACGCTTACGCGCTGCTTCGGATTTCTTTTTTCTTCTTACGCTTGGTTTTTCGTAATGTTCTCTTTTACGAATCTCCTGCTGAATACCAGCCTTTGCGCAGTTTCTTTTGAAACGGCGTAAAGCACTGTCCAAAGTCTCGTTTTCTTTTACGATTACATTTGACATAAATTCACACCTAACCTCCCTCCAGTTGTAGATTGTGCATAATACAACTGTCTGGGTATTTTATTGCACTTCTGACATTATAGCATATTTTCTCGAAACGTCAAGATTTTTCTTCTTTTTTCTCGATGAAAATTTTGCTTATTTGATCTGACCTTCCAAAATTCCTGCTACGGCTGCGATCGCTTCCGGGATCTTATCCGGATTTTTGCCGCCGGCCTGTGCCATATTCGGTCTTCCGCCGCCGCCACCGCCGACGATCTGTGCGATGCCTTTGACCAGATTTCCGGCATGTGCACCCTGTTTCATTGCTCCGTCGGTTGCAGTTGCCATCAGGCATACTTTTCCGTCATTTGCGGATGCCAGTACTACGACACCATCGCCCAGTTTTTCTTTGAGCTGGTCGCCCAGGTCACGCAGTCCGTTCATGTCAACGCCTTCTACCGCAGTTGCCAGCAATTTCACACCTTTGACTTCGGTAACCTTGTCCATGACATTTCCGAGTGCTCCCTGTGCCATCTTGCTCTTCAGAGCTTCGTTCTCGCTGTGCAGGGATTTTACTTCTGCCTGCAGATGCTCGATCTTGTCGCATACTTCGTGTGTGCCGGCTTTCAGAAGGGCTGCTGCTTTTGCCAGCTGTTCTTCTACATTTCTATAATATGCAAACACACCCTGACCGGTCAGTGCTTCGATACGTCTTACGCCGGCTGCAACGCCTGCCTCGGATACGATCTTGAATGCCTGGATCTCTCCGGTGCTTGCCACATGGGTACCGCCGCAAAGCTCAATGGAGAAGTCTCCCATGGATACGACACGTACGTTTTCGGAATATTTCTCTCCAAACAGTGCCATTGCTCCTGTTTTCTTAGCTTCGTCGATGTTCATGATCTTTGTCACAACCGGAAGATTTGCCTGAATTTCTTTATTGACCAGTGCTTCTGCCTGTGCGATCTCTTCTGCTGTCATTGCCTCAAAATGTGTGAAGTCAAAACGCAGTCTGTCCGGAGTTACCAGAGAACCTTTCTGTTCTACGTGGTTTCCAAGTACGGTTTTCAGTGCTTTCTGAAGCAGATGGGTTGCACTGTGGTTTTTGCAGGTATCGGCTCTTTCTGCGGAAGCAACTTCCAGTGTTACTTTATCGCCGACTTTGAACATACCTTTTGTCACGCATCCGACATGGCCGATCTTGCCGCCCAGAAGTTTGATGGTCTTTTCTACCTTGAACTCAGCGTCTGCGGTGCGGATCACTCCGGTATCGCCTTCCTGTCCGCCCATGGTTGCATAGAACGGTGTCTGCTCTACGAAGATTGTTGCCTTGTCTCCATCTGAAACGGCATCTACGACTTCTGTCTCGGTTGTGAGTACGGTAATGTCAGATTCATAAGAAAGCTTATCATATCCCAAAAACTCGGATGTGATGGATGGATCGATCTCATCGTAAACGGTTGCGTCTGCTCCCATGTAGTTGGATACTTTACGCGCACTTCTTGCTTTGACTCTCTGCTCTTCCATGGCAGCTTTGAAGCCGTCCTCATCGATGCTGTATCCCTTTTCTTCGAGGATCTCTTTTGTCAGATCCAGAGGGAATCCATACGTGTCATACAGCATGAATGCATTTGCTCCGGAAAGGACTTTTTCGCCTTTTCCTTCCATCTCTTCTTCCATGCCGTTTAAGATATCAAGACCCTGATCGATGGTCTTGCCGAATTTTTCTTCTTCTTTTGTCAGAACTTTAAAGATAAATTCTTTCTTTTCTTCCAGTTCCGGATATCCGTCTTTGGAACCTTCGATGACAGTCTCGCTTAATCTGCTCAGGAAATTGCCCTCGATGCCGAGCATCTTTCCGTGGCGTGCCGCACGGCGGATCAGACGGCGGAGTACATAGCCGCGTCCTTCGTTTGACGGCATGATACCATCGGAGATCATGAATGTTGCAGAACGGATATGGTCGGTGATCAGACGGATGGATACGTCTTTTGCATCATCCTGCTGATATTTTACATTTGCAAATTCACAGACTTTGTTGCGAAGTGCCTGAAGTGTATCGACATCAAAAATAGAATCTACATCCTGGACAACAACAGCCAGACGTTCCAGTCCCATACCGGTATCAATGTTCTTCTGTTTCAGCTCGGTGTAGTTGCCTTTTCCGTCGTTCTCAAACTGGGTAAATACGTTGTTCCATACTTCCATGTAACGGTCGCACTCACATCCGACGGTACATCCCGGTTTGCCGCAACCGTATTTTTCACCGCGGTCATAGTAGATCTCAGAACACGGACCGCAAGGACCTGCACCATGCTCCCAGAAGTTGTCTTCTTTTCCAAAACGGAAAATACGCTCCGGTGCAATGCCGATCTCTTTGTTCCAGATCTCGAACGCTTCCTCATCGTTCTCGTAAATAGACGGATACAGTCTTTCCGGGTCCAGTCCGACTACCTGGGTCAAAAACTCCCAGGACCAGGCGATCGCTTCATGTTTGAAATAATCGCCGAAAGAGAAGTTACCAAGCATTTCAAAGAATGTACCATGTCTTGCTGTCTTACCTACATTCTCGATATCACCTGTACGGATACATTTCTGGCAGGTTGTAACACGTGTTCTTGGCGGCTTTTCTGCTCCCGTAAAGTATGGTTTCAGAGGTGCCATACCGGAATTGATAATCAGAAGACTGTTATCATTGTGCGGAACCAGTGAAAAGCTCTTCATTGCCAGATGTCCCTTGCTCTCGAAAAATTCAAGGAACATTTTTCTAAGTTCGTTTACTCCATATGCTTTCACAACAAATCCTCCTGTGTGATCTAAATCTGTTTTTCAGGCTGTATTTCTGCCTGCATTTTTGCGTCCTTGCGGTCACGCAGCACTTTTCCGAGGCGGATTCCGCCATAGGATACACCTGCAAGGATCAGCATTTCTACAATGCTTGTGATAAAGGTTGTCAGTATTGCCATATTGCCACCTCCTGTGCTTTTTGCACGTGCTTTAGTCAGCTTTTACCTGATGATAGCCTTTCTTGCCCTTTTTGATCAGAAGAACACCATCGTCATCAAAATCTGCACTGGTAAATACTTTTGCAAAATCCGTTACTTTTACATCATTGACAGAAACACCGCCCTGTGTTACCAGTCTTCTTGCTTCCGAACGGTTCTTTGCAAGTTTGGTATCCACCAGAAGTGTCAGGATATCTTTGCCTTCTTCCAGCTCTGCTGCCGGGTAAGAAGTAGTCGGGATATCTGCGGTCTTGCCGCCCTGTACAAACAGTGCTCTTGCAGCAGTCTGTGCTTTCTCTGCTTCTTCTTCGCCATGTACGATCTTTGTGATCTCGTATGCCAGCACTTCTTTTGCCTTGTTGATCTCTGCACCTTCCAGTGCACCCAGTCTTCTTACTTCTTCCATCGGAAGGAAGGTCAAAAGTCCTAAGCATTCTTCTACTTTGACATCTTCGATGTTTCTCCAGTACTGGTAGAATTCGTACGGGGAAGTCTTCTCCGGGTCCAGCCATACTGCACCCTTCATGGTCTTGCCCATCTTGATGCCCTCGCTGGTGGTCAGCAGTTTGAAGGTCAGACCGTAAGCCGGTTTCTGTTCTTTTCTTCGGATCAGGTCAACACCGCCCAGAATGTTGGACCACTGGTCGTTTCCGCCAAGCTCCATCTGGCAGCCGTATAACTGGTTCAGTTTCAGGAAATCGTAGGACTGCATCAGCATATAGTTGAACTCGAAGAACGTCAGTCCTCTTTCCATTCTCTGTTTGTAGCACTCTGCTGTCAGCATCTTGTTGACTGAGAAATGTACCCCGATCTCACGCAGGAATTCTACATAATTCAGATCCAGCAGCCAGTCTGCATTGTTTGCGATGATCGCCTTGTCATTGTCAAAATCGATGAATCTGGAAAGCTGTTCATGGAAACGCTTTGCATTGTAATCGATTTTTTCTTTTGTCATCATATTTCGCATATCGGATTTACCGGACGGATCACCGATCATTGTGGTTCCGCCGCCAAGCAGGGCGATCGGTCTGTGACCTGCTCTCTGCATGTGCATCATTGCCATGATCGTCAGGAAATGTCCTGCGGTCAGGCTGTCTGCGGTTGCATCAAATCCAATGTAAAATGTTACCTTTTCTTTGCCCAGAAGCTCTCTGATCTCTGCTTCGTGCGTTGTCTGCTCAATAAATCCTCTTTCTTTCAGGACGTCAAATACGTTCTGTTCCATCGTTTGATTCCTCCTTAGACTTTTTGTTTTCCAAGGGCGTAAAAGCGTAGAAAGCCCTCGCCCTTCTTATACGAAAAGGACGAGAGCTGAAATCTCGTGTTACCACCTTTATTCACAGTCGGCTCACGCCAGACTGCCTCAGTAAGTACTGCTATCCGGATCCTTTCATGTAAAATCCTTTGATATTCTTCGCAATTCTTTTCATATCCACAGCAATACTTTAACGTTGTTAACGGATGTCACTCCGCTGCAGCCTACTTACACTTCTGTGTTCGGTGCAGAGCTCCGGAATGTATTCGCAGGAACCGCATCTGTGCCTCTCACCGGCCGGCAACTCTCTGTTGTGCAGTTGTTCTGTTACTTCTTTCCTTCACAGCCTTTGCCTCATTTTCATGTCTCATACGGATGTCAGAAAGATTCTGTTTTTGTCCCGTACCTCCGCAATTCCGACATTATCCTCATTATAATAAGCGGATTTTCATTTGTCAAGACCGCTTCTTGATCTTCAGATCCGGATAAACGGTATAACCCCATTTTTTCGCATTGCGGTTTAAGCTGTACTGTCCAAATGCATCTTCTGTAATCTCAAATGCAAAGGCATGTTCCAGCCAGGCATGCCGCCACTGTCTGCCGCCGCCCATCGGTTCTACGGCTGCAAGTTCTGCGACATATTCTCCTTTTGCAAGGCTTGTGGTATCAAAATGGATCTCCACATTTGCCGAAGTATTTTTCGTAAAAGCTCCGATCCCTTCCGACACAGAGGTTCCCACTGCCTGCCCGTCCATACTGTGGATCGTACAGCGGAGATGCAGATCTGCGATTGCTTCCTGAACCTGGAATGCCACCGAAAATCCAATCCCTTCTTTTGCCGTCACCTGGTTGCTTTTCTCAATATCCAGACTTGTAAACTGCATTTTTCCGGTGGTTCTACGATCCTTTTCATCCGTTTCATACGTATAATGCAGCTTCATCTGCACAACATCGCCCAGATATTTGGCGATTGCTTCTTCCGGCTCTCCATCAAAAACAAGATGTCCTTTTTCCAGAACAATACAACGGTTGCAGAGTGTGCGGATGGTTTCCATATTGTGCGATACATACAGGATTGTTTTCTGCTCATCCTGAGAGAGCTGCGTCATTTTATCCAGACATTTTTTCTGAAAATGCATATCGCCCACTGCCAGTACCTCATCCATCAGAAGAATCTCTGAATTCAGATGTGCTGCCACAGCAAATGCCAGCTTCACGTACATGCCGCTGGAATAACGTTTGACCGGAGTATCGATAAATTCTTCACATTCGGAAAATTCGATGATCTGATCAATACAGGCATCAATTTCCTGTCGTTTCATACCAAGGATAGCTCCGTTAAGATAAATATTCTCCCGCCCGGTCAGTTCTCCATGAAATCCGGTTCCTACTTCGAGCATACTGGAAATCCTGCCTTTCACGCCGATCGCCCCTTTGGTCGGTGCAGTCACGCGTGCCAGCAGTTTAAACAGGGTGGATTTACCGGCGCCGTTTGCACCGATCACGCCAATCCTTTCTCCTTTATGTACATCAAAAGAAACATCATCCAGTGCATAAAAACTTTCTTTTCCTGTATATTCTCTGCGTCCGATCCGCTGGTTCGGATCTGGTTTACCATGTTTTTTCGCCCACCAGCTCTGAAGATCCCTCTGAAGTGTTCCTCGTCCGATCACACCCAGGCGGTATTCTTTCGAGAGCTGGCGAATGCGGATCACAACTTCTTTTTCTTCCATTTCTGTTCCCTTTCTGATTGCATCCTTACCAGGATACTAAACGGTATCCATAAAATTCCGCTGTGTTTTATTGAACATCACCGTTCCGATAAACAGGATGATCAGAATGATCCCTGCTCCGATCAGCAGATCTGAAACAGAAAACATTCCGCTCCCCAGCCAGCCACGCCGAAAACATTCCACAATACCGGCAATCGGATTGATACAAAGCAGCCCGCGCCACCTGCCTGGAATCTGGGAAAGCGGATAAACGATCGGGCTGGCATACATCCAAAGCTGGATTCCAAATCCGACAAGTACCTGAAGATCACGGTATTTTGCCGTCAGGGATGCCAATATCATCCCCGTTCCGATCGCAAGCAGAGCCAGCATCAAAAGCAGTACCGGTGTCATCACGATCAGCCAGGTGACCTGGATCTGCCCGCTTCCAGGGTTCAAAAATAACAGGATCAGAAAGAGCAGAAACTGTGCCCCAAACGTAATCAGTCTGGAAACGGCAGATGCTGCCGGAACTACGATTCTTGGAAAATAGACTTTTCCAAACAACCCTGCATTGCCGATAAATGTATTTGCTGACGAGCTAAGACAACCCGAAAAATAATTCCAGAGAATATTTCCTGCCATATAAAACAGAAATGCCGATGTTCCATCGGTAGAAATACCGGCAATCCTGCCAAAAATAATACTGAACATTCCAGTGGTCAACAACGGACTGATCAGAATCCATATGGGTCCCAGTATGGTCTGTTTATACATAGTCTTGAAATCGCGTCTTACAAACAGAAGTAACAGATCCCGATATTCCCACAGTTCCCGGATTGGAAAATGAAACGCAGATGCATAGGGGCGGATTTCCATCGTCCAGTTTTCTGACCCAAGATCTGTTTTTTCCACCTGTCTCATAACCTACACTCCCTCATCCACGATCAGATCATCTCCATCCGCTGCCGTAGTCGCAAGCGTATCACAACGTTCGTTTTCCGGATGTCCGTCATGTCCTTTTACCCAGAAAAACGTCACCTGATGCGGTTCTTTTGCTTTCAGCAGACGTTTCCACAAATCTGTGTTTTTAACCGGCTCATTTTTGCCGCGTTTCCAGCCTTTCTTCAGCCACCCGTCAATCCAGTGCTGATTGAATGCGTCCGTCAGATATTTCGAATCCGAATAAAGCTGCACTTCACATGGTCTGGTCAGTTTTTCAAGACCTGTAATTGCCGCCATCAGTTCCATGCGGTTGTTAGTCGTCCGGACATACCCCTGGCTGTATTCCCGTTCATGCAGCACGCCTTTGCTGTCAATGTACTGCAGAATCGTTCCATAACCGCCCGGTCCGTCCGGGTTTCCTCTTGCCGCACCATCTGTAAAAATTTTTACAAACATCTCTTTTCCTCCCACTAAGATTACTTTCTTACTCTCCGCTTTTAAAAGCGGGTGTCTCCTCCAGCTAAGGTCGCAGAAAGCCGCCAATCCCCAGGACGGCGGCTTTCTTTTCAGAGACTCTGGATATCCGGAAAACATCCTGTCTCTGTCATCTTACGTTCTCCTTAGCACAGATCGTAAATAGAGTAGATCAGTTTCTCAGAATCATCCCATCCAAGGCATGGGTCTGTGATGGATTTTCCGTAGATGTGCGGTACACATCCGATCTTCTGATTTCCACCCTCGATATAACTTTCGATCATCACACCTTTTACCAGTGTTTTGATATGTGGATTCAGGTTGCGGCTGTGAAGCACTTCATTCACGATACGAACCTGCTCTGCATACTGTTTGTTGGAGTTGGAGTGGTTTGCATCCACAACAACTGCAGGGTTTTTGAGATTCCGCTCTTTATAGAGGTGATCCACCAGATTCAGGTCTTCGTAGTGATAGTTCGGGATGCAGTTGCCATGTTTGTTGACAGCTCCACGCAGAATGGTATGTGCCAGTTCATTTCCGGTTGTCTTCACTTCCCAGGAACGGTAAACAAAGCTGTGGCTGCACTGTGCTGCAACAACAGAGTTGAGCATAACGCTTAAGTCACCGCTGGTCGGATTCTTCATACCTGCCGGTACATCCATACCGCTGACTACCAGACGGTGCTGCTGGTCTTCTACAGAACGTGCTCCGATTGCCACATAAGAAAGCAGGTCGGATAAATATCTGTAATTTTCCGGATACAGCATTTCATCTGCTGCGGTAAGTCCGGTCTGTTCGATTGCATGAATATGCATCTTACGGATTGCCAGAAGTCCTGCCAGTAAGTCCGGTTTCTTCTCCGGGTCCGGCTGATGCATCATTCCTTTATATCCTTCACCTGTTGTACGCGGTTTGTTTGTATAAATACGCGGGATCAGGATCAGCTTGTCGCCGACTTTTTCATTTACTTTTGCCAGGCGGCCTACATAATCCAGAACTGCCTCTTCGTTATCTGCGGAACAAGGTCCGATGATCACCAGAAATTTATCGGATTCTCCGGTAAATACTTTACGGATCTCCTCATCTCTTGCTTTTTTGATTGCCGCCAGCTCTTCTGACAGAGGATACTTTTCTCTGATCTCCTGCGGAGTCGGTAATTTTTTGATAAATTCGAAACTCATGTCATTCTCCTCATCTGTTTCATTCTAAATAATTCCAGTCTATTATATCACAACTTGTATAAATATCCACCCTGTTTTATTCACTAAAAATTACGGAATTATAATCTTATTCTTTGAAAATATTTCCTTCTGTGATGAAATAAGCGAAATTGTGTCTATAAATTGTAATCGAAAAGTCATCGTTCCGCCCTGTTGTGCACTTGTCCTTTCTGCCGCAAGTTCCCCGGAAATCCCGACAAAAGCACAGCATGCAGCCACACTTTCCATTGAATTTTCCACTGAAAGAAATGCACCAAGCAATGCGGATGACATACAGCCGCTTCCTGTGATCCTTGCCATGAACGGATCTCCGTTTTTGCAATACCAGATCTGCCTGCCATCTGTCAGAACATCGGTTTCTCCTGATGCCACCAGGATCAGTCTGTTTTGTTTTGCATACTCCCGCATGGCATCTGCATCAATCTGCTGCTGCTTTGCATCTACTCCGACAACGGTGCTGCTGTTCTTTATCAGTGCTGCAATCTCTGAATAATTTCCACGGATACAGTCTGCCCCGGCTTTTTTCATCAGTTCAAGGCATTTCGTCCTGCGGTAAGTGGAGCCTGATACACCAACCGGATCGATCACAACCGGATGCCGCATCGCTCTTGCTGTAAGTGCTGCTTTTTCCATCGCTTCATAATCGGCGATCGCGCCAAAATTGCAGACCAGTGCATCGCATCCCGCCACAATCTCGGCTGCCTCCAGCGGATGATGTGCCATAGTCGGAGAAGCGCCTGCTGCCAGGAGAATGTTTGCGCAGTCATTTACCGTTACTGCATTGGTAATACATTGCACCAACGGATGCCGTTTCTGTATTTCCCGGCAGAAAAAGCTTATCTTTTCTGCAAATACTGTACTTCTGTTTTCTTTGCCTGTCCCTGTCTGCATTTATATTTCTCCGTTCTGCAGCCAGATGAGTATACCGGCTTTCGCCATCGGCATCGTGAGCACTGCAGCCAGAATTGTACCGCCACATGTACTGATCAGAAACGGCACTACAAAGGTAAACAGTGCTGCTGCCTGATTTCCCATGATCAGATACGCAACCGGATAAGAGAGCATACCGCCGATGATGCCAGTTCCGATGATTTCTCCAGTATAAGCAAACGGTAATTTTTTGCCATATCGGTACAGCAGCCCGCTAAGCAGTGCTCCGCACATGCTTCCAGGAAATGCCAGTGGACTGCCAAGCCCGGTAAGATTGCGGATCAGTGCCGCCAGAAATGCCTGTGCAAGTCCCCACCAGGGTCCAACCGTCACCGCGCACAACACATTGACCAGATGCTGTACAGGTGCACATTTCGACCCGAAAACCGGGAACGAAAACGTACTTCCAACCACTGCAACCGCTGTCAGAAGCGCTGTCAGCGTCAATTTTTTCAGATTTATTTTCTTATTGTCCATTTCTACCACTCTTCCTTTATCGCAAATCCATGGTTCATCGGTCCGCTTCCGTTTCCAAGATCCAGCATGGCTGCCAGCGCCCCGGAAATATAGGATTTCGCCGCCTCGACCGAAGTTTCCAGATTTCTGCCTTTCGCAAGATTCGATGCGATTGCAGAAGAAAGCGTACATCCAGTTCCATGCGTATTCGGATTGTCGATCCGCTGTCCGTGGAACCATACCAGCTCCCTGCCTTTTTGCCAGAGCAGATCACTGGCATCGTTTTTCTGATGACCGCCTTTTAAAAGGACAGAACAGCCATAACGTGTTCCGATCATCTCTGCGGCCGTTTCCATATCCTGTACCGTTTCGATCTCCATATCTGCCAGCACTTCTGCCTCCGGGATGTTCGGTGTGATAACCGTTGCCAGCGGAAACAGCTTTTCTTTTAATGTCTCGATCGCTTCCTCGTTAATCAGTCTTGCTCCGCTTGTAGAAACCATGACCGGGTCAACTACGATATTTTGGGCCCGGTACTGCACCAGTTTATCTGCTATGGTACGAATCAGTCCGGCAGAAGAAACCATACCGGTCTTTACTGCATCTGGTATAATGTCCGTAAATACACAGTCCAGTTGCTCTGCCAGAAACTGTGGCGTTACTTCCATAATATCGGCTACCTGCGTTGTATTCTGCGCCGTCAATGCTGTAACTGCACTCATCGCATACACACCATTTGCCATCATCGTCTTGATATCTGCCTGGATACCGGCTCCGCCGCTGCAGTCACTGCCGGCGATCGTAAGCGCTGTTTTCATTTTCATATGCATTCCTCTTTTCGATTTATTCTATGTTTTATCTCACAATCTGATATACTTTCCCGATCAGATCTTTCGCCGCCTTCTGAATATCTTCACAGGCAAACAATCCGCTCACAACTGCCACGCCTGCCATTTTTCTTCCTTTTAGCTGCAATATATTGCTGCTGTCAATGCCGCCGATCGCCACCACCGGAATCTTCACACTTTCACAGATTTCCTGCAGGCGCGCATGTTCCATCGGTTTTGCATCTTTTTTGGTGCCACTGCCAAAAACAGCTCCACTACCAAGATAATCTGCCCCTGCCGCTTCTGCCGCTTTTGCCTGTGATACCGTCTTTGCCGTTACACCAACGATCTTATCTTTTCCAAGAATCGCTCTTGCTTTTTCTATTGCCATATCCGACTGGCCGATATGGACTCCATCCGCATGCACTCTCGCTGCCAGTTCCACATTGTCGTTTATAATAAGTTTTACATTATATTTATGACATAGCTGCAAAAGTGCACGTGCTTCCTGTTCAAACTCTGTTTCCGGAAGTTCCTTTTCCCGCAACTGTACCAGCGTCACACCACCTTTCAGTGCTTTTTCCACCTGGTCATACAATGTCTCTGTACCAGTCCAGCTACGGTCTGTCACCGCATAAAGTCTGAGATTTTCTTCTGTAATATTCATCTTTTCCCTCCGATCAGGATGAAGTTTACCGTCAAAGTCCCAAATTTTCTATAAAAACTTTGACCACAACTTTATTTTATTATATACTAACACCAGACGCGCTCTCCGACAAACAAATTTTTTAATCTTTTAAAATACAGGAGTAAGAACATGACAAACGATAAAAAACCTTATTTTCCAATTTTCGTAGATTTAAATGACAAGCAGATTGTTGTTGTTGGTGCAGGAACGATTGCCAAAAGACGGATCCGGACACTCACTTCTTTTACCAATCATCTTACTGTGATCGCACCGGAAGTCAACAAAGAACTTCTTGATATGGAAAAAGATGGACTGATCAGGATCAAAAGAAAAAATTATGAAAGAACAGACATTTATGATGCAGACTATGTCATTGCAGCAACAAACGATCATCAGATCAATTCCGACATCTACAGTGCCTGCAAATGCATGGGAATCACCGTAAATGTTTGCAGCGACAAAACAAAATGTGACTTTTATTTTCCGGGGATTGTCCAGAACGGAAATGTTGTGATCGGTGTCACTGCCAGTGGCGCAGACCATAAAGAAGCTCGCAAAACTGTCGAAAAAATCAAAAGCATGTTTCCACAGGCTCAATAAGCCCGCGGATGTGCTTTCTGATAAGATCTGCGTACTTTTCCAACCGCCATATCCATATAGATCTGTGTGGTCGAAATATCTGAATGTCCAAGCATTTCCTGTACGTCCCGCAGATTCGCTCCGTTTTCTACCAGATGTGCGGCAAAACAGTGGCGGAATGTATGTGGTGTAATATCTTCCTGAATTCCTGCCTTTTCTGCGTAGTCTTTCAGATTCTTCCAGAATCCCTGTCTGCTCATTGGATTCCCCTGACAATTTACAAACACATAATTGCCTTTTTTTCCTTTCAGAAGCGTTTCTCTTGCCTTTTCCAGATAATACTGGATGGCTTCTTTTGCTTTTTTTCCAAGTGGTATGACGCGCAGATGTTCTTCGTCACGGCACACAATATAATCCAGATTAAAGTTGATGTCTTCCATCTGAACCGAAATCAGTTCCGAAACCCGCATACCTGTTGCATAAAGCAGTTCCAGCATGGCTTTGTCACGTATCCCTTTGTTCGTCTGTAAGGATGGCTGTTCCAGGAGCCGCTCCATCTGTTGCTGACTTAAAATCCCTGGTGCACGTTTCTCCACATGAGGTGCCTTTATCGTGCTGGTAGGATCTTTTTCAATCAGCCGTTTTCCAAACAGATAATGAAAATAAGCCTTCATGGAGGCCACATTCCGACTGACGGTTGAAATAGAAAATCCTTCCTTTTCCAGATGCAGAATATAGGAATTAAGACTTACATCCGTGATATCCCCACTTTCCTGTATCCCCTTTTCCTCAAGAAACTGAAACATTCTTTCCAGATCTCTGCAGTAAGAAGCTACCGTACTTTTGGATGCTTTTCTTTCTTTTGTTAAATATGTAATAAAATCCGGCATTACCTGTTCCATTTTTCTTCTCCCATGCTGTCCTTTTCGTTAACTTTAAGTATAATCATTTTCTTTCTGCTTGCAAATAGGGAAAAATGCCGAATTTTCTGTCTTTCTGCTTTTTACTATATCCTGTCTTTTCCAGTGTTTTTCTACCAGATATAGTCACTGTTTTACATAACTTCTGTAAATCTTTAGTAAAATATCCTCAAAAGCATCTGTACAAGATAAGAATTCACGTAACTTTCCGTCAAAATTCCCAATAACAGGACTGCCATTGCCGTAAAAAAACGCCGCAGGTAAACGCCATGATCTCCCCACACACTTTCTGCCTTTCTCTGTTTCTGTATCTGCCTGCTCTTTCTCATTACCTGAAGCAGACTCCAGAAAAAAAGCGGCAGATAAACAAGTACATGGGGGAACTGAAACAGCAGGGCAAGCCCGATTCCCGCCATACCCTGTTTCAGAAATGCCTGTGCAAAAAAAATACCGCCCAAAATCCCCCCTATGACTGGAAAAATTCCCGCGATCCATGTGCCGGCTCCGGTAAGTCCAAGTGCCCACAGCAGAAAAAACCACTTGCTTCGTTCTTTTGCCACAATCCAGAACAGTGTTTTTCCATCAATGACAAGATACGCATATTCATGCAGATAATAATTACTGAACACTCCTACTTTTTCCGTTCGTGCAAGTCCGCCTTTTGCAGTCAAAAAAATTCCAAACAGAATACCAGATAAAACAAATAACAGACAAATATTGTAAAACGTCCGGTTTTTCCTATAAAAACGCATCATCAAACCTGTTGTTTTTTCCTATTATATTCTTTTTACCCATAAGACATACTTGATATATTTCCTGGAAATCAAAAAAATCCCGTAAACGGTATCACTGCCGCTTACGGGGTATGTTTAAATGCTATTTTGCGTAATCTACTACTCGGCTTTCGCGGATCACACTGACTTTGATCTGTCCAGGATATTCCAGTTCTGCCTCAATCTGTTTTGCAACATCTCTTGCCAGAAGCACCATATCAGCATCGCTGACCTGCTCTGGAACTACCATGATACGAATCTCTCGTCCTGCCTGGATAGCAAACGATTTGTCTACTCCCTTGAAGGAGTTGGTAATATCTTCTAACTGTTTCAAACGATTTGTGTAAGTCTCAAGTGTCTCTCTTCTCGCACCCGGTCTTGCTGCTGAAATCGTATCAGCCGCCTGAACGATGCATGCGATCAGACTCTCTGGTTCTACATCTCCGTGATGTGCTTCCACCGCATTGATGACAAGCGGAGACTCTTTGTATTTCTTACAAAGATCTGCTCCGATCTGGATATGGGAACCTTCAACCTCATGGTCGATGGATTTTCCGATATCATGCAGAAGTCCGGCACGTTTTGCCATGCGGACATCCACGCCGATCTCACCTGCCAGAAGTCCGGAAAGCTGTGCCACCTCGATGGAATGTTTCAGTGCATTCTGTCCATAACTGGTACGGAACTTCATACGTCCAAGGAGACGTACCAGTTCCGGATGGATACCGTGCACACCAACTTCCAGAGTTGCTGCTTCACCTTCCTCACGGATCATGTTTTCTACTTCTTTCTGAGCTTTCTCAACCATCTCCTCGATCCTTGCCGGATGGATCCTTCCATCTACGATCAGTTTTTCGAGAGCGATACGTGCCACTTCACGACGGATCGGATCAAAGCCGGATAAGATCACGGCTTCCGGAGTATCATCGATGATCAGATCCACACCCGTCATGGTTTCCAGTGTACGGATGTTTCTTCCTTCTCGTCCGATGATCCTTCCTTTCATCTCGTCATTTGGAAGCTGTACTACAGAGATCGTAGTCTCTGCAACGTGGTCTGCCGCACATTTCTGAATGGCATTGACCACATATTCTTTGGCTTTCTTGCCGGCTTCCTCTTTTGCTCTGCTCTCAAGCTCTTTATAAAGCTTGGCAGTGTCATGTTTTACTTCATCTTCAACCGTTTTTAAAAGATATTCTTTCGCCTGCTCGGAGGTCAATCCTGAAATTCGTTCAAGTTCCTGTACTCTCTGCTCGGTCAGCTTTTCCACTTCATTGCTTCTCTTTTTGATTTCCTCTTCCTTTGCCGCTAAGCCTGCCTCTCTTCTTTCGATTGCATCCGCTTTTTTGTCCACTGCTTCTTCTTTGGACAGTACGCGTTTCTCATAACGCTGCAGCTCTGCTCTACGCTCTTTTGTTTCCTTTTCCAGTTCATTTTTGGTTTTCAAGGATTCTTCTTTTACTTCGAGCAGCGCTTCCCGTTTTTTCGTCTCTGCAACCTTTAAAGCATCATCCACGATCTGCCTTGCCTTTTCATCGGCATTGCCGATTTTGGCCTCCACAACTTTCTTGCGATAAGATATGGATACAGCAGCCGTAACTGGAATCGCTATAACGAGAGTCACCAGAACAGCAATAGCAATTACTACTGGGCCCACAGGAGCACCTCCTTATAGAATTTTCACGTAACAGAGGATTTAAAGTTTTCTGTAACTGCTTCGTATCTTTGCAGCTACCTTTTTTCTTTAAATACCTTTTTGTTACTCGCATTGTACAAGTACAACATACTAATTTTACATTGATTTGTGCATATTGTCAAGTAATTGTGAGGTGCTCTTCATATTTTACAACAACCGTTCAACGGACGATTTTAAGCTTCGCAAGTGCCCGGTAAATGCCGTCGTGATCGTTATCTTGGGTGTGCTCTTTATAGCTTCAGGAATTTTTCAAGAAATTCTGCGGCTCCGTCGTGGTCATTGTCCGCAGCCACAAAATCCGCCTGCTGTTTTACCGGATCTTTTGCATTGCCCATCGCAACCGAAATCCCTGCTTCTTTAAACATTTCCACATCGTTCTCGTTATCTCCGATCGCAATCAGGTGATCTTCTGGAATCGTAAGCCGTTCTTTCAAAATGGCAAGTCCTCTGCCTTTGTTGACGCCCTCCGCCGTAAATTCTGCATTTCCGGCTACTGAGGTTGTAGTGTAAATTCCTTTTACATTCTGCCATTTTTTCCGGATTTTCTCTGAAAAAGAGACATCCTCAAAAAAGATGTTGACTTTCTCCGCCTTTTCCAGGATTTCCTGCTGCTCTTCTAACTTTTCCACATACACATGGTTTGAGAGCATATATTCTGCAAAATTTCCTTCTATTTTTGCCGTAAGGAAGTACTGCCGATCAAGACCATCCGCATAGACTTTGCCGTCTGCGATCACTTCGGCATAGTAGCAGGATACTTCCCCTTCCTTCTCCTGCTGCATGTGGTACAGTTCCCGGACATCCCGTAAAATCTGCAAGGCAGAGCCTTCCGGCAACCGCTTTGTATACCATGCACATTCCCTTTTCCAGTCCCAGACAACCGATCCGTTGCCGAGCACTCCATACGAAATTCCCCGAAGGGCTTTGATTTTTTCCGGAAGAAGCGGCAATGCCCTTCCCGTAGCGGGAAGGACATGATGCCCCTGATCCAGACATTTTTGCAGAACAGCAAGGGTTCTGTCCGTGATCTGCCCCCGGCTGTTCAAAAGTGTGCCATCCATATCAACGACGATCCAATATCTGTCTGTCATAGATTTTAT
>CAJMMS010000020.1 GCA_905214675.1 uncultured bacterium | reverse complement strand
GGAGTGGTTTTATGGCTTAATGACCCGCCCCGATATGAGCATAAAAGTGGAGCGTAAGCTTCACGATATGCGAATGTCGGGCAGAATTGTGGGAGTACGAAGTACGGAACAATTCGTATGGCATCAATCAAGTTCAAAATGCCGGAACAAAGAATGTGCCTTGGCGCATCCCCGCGGAGCGTTTTTTTACTTTACAGGAAAGCAATTTCCTGTAAAGTAAAGAAAAGGCATGGTCCAAACGACCATGCCTCTTTCAGATCATCATTCTGTGTTTACAGTTCTTACAGATTCTCTTTGAAGAATTTCTCCATTGCTTCTGCTGCTGCATCTTCATCTGCGCCTTCGCAGGTAACAGTCACTTCTGCACCCTGTTTTACGCCCATGCTCATGATTGCCATGATTCTCTTCACATCAGCTTTCTTTCCGTTGCTGCTGATCTCGATGGTTGTATCTTTAAATGCTGCTGCCGCTTTTACAAGCAGACCTGCCGGTCTTGCATGGATCCCCATAGAATCCTGAATTGTGTAAGTAAACTGTTTCATCACAAATCCCACCTTTTCTTTTAGTTAATATAGTGCTTCACTAATGGTCATATCATATCAAAAGTTATAGAAAAAGTCAAGATTTCACCTTTTTAACTTCGGACCATTTACTGTATACTTTTGTTCCGCCTGTCACTTTATAAGAACGCACTTTCAGATACCAGGTTTTGCCTTTTTTGAGCTTTTTGCCTGTCTTTACGGTCACTTTCTGCACTTTTTTCACAGTCAGTTTCTTATATCCTGATTTTTTCTTCGCAGAATACCAGACTTCATATCCGGAAGCACCGGAAACTTTTTTCCATTTTATGGTAATTTTTGTTTTCTTTGGTTTTACCTGTTCCGCCTTCTGACTGCTCTGCTGTGTTTCCTGCACACCGTTCGTTTCTTTTGTACTGCTCTGGCTCTCCGGTGCTTTTGTCTCACTCTCGCCGGTCTCAGGATCCTTTTTATCCGTTTCGCTCTCTCCTGTTTCCGGTTCTTTTGCATCGGTTTCGCTCTCACCTGTTTCCGGCTGATCGGCTGAACTTACCGTTGCTCCGGATGCCAGTTCCGGTGAAGTATAGATCACATGGTTGACCTGTTTCGGAGTCAGTACAGAAAATACGGTTTCATTTCCACTTACAATATTGATATATTTTCCTTTGCTGACCTGCTGGCGCACCGATACATAGCCCTGTCCGCTGATGCCCGGTGTCTGTGCCATCTGTGCAGAACCGGCTGCCAGAATGGTCGCACCGGAAATGGTTCCTGTTCCATCATAATCAAGTGCAGAATTATCCGCGCTGCTGCCAGGCAAAGCCCTGCCATATATAATTTTCTTTTCATCCTTTCGCCATCCTTTCTTCGGATCTGCTGTGTTTCTTTGTTACTCTGAGAAAATCATACACCAGCCATCTTAAATTATTCTGAAAAAAATCGGTATTTTACAAGCGTTTCTTTCATTTTTTCAAGTTCCAGAGGTTTCGAGATCTGTTCATTCATACCTGCACTCTTATGCCGCCTGATGTCATCCGTAAAAGCATTGGCTGTCATCGCTATGATCGGGATACTGGCGGCATCCTCACGTTCCATGGCACGGATGGTCCTGGTCGCAGTCATGCCATCCATCACCGGCATCATGATATCCATCAGGATCACATCAAAACTTCCCGGCTTTGCATCTGCAAAAATCTCCACTGCTTCCTGTCCGTTCCATGCTTTTGTGACAATCGCACCTTCATCCTCCAGCAGGAACTGGGCAATCTCCATATTCAGTTCATTATCCTCCACCAGCAGGATCTTCATACCACGAATGGAACATACTTTCTTCGTTTCTCTTTCCCTGTCTGCCTTCTGCGCCGCACGGTCGATCAGAAACGGAATCGTTACCGTAAATGTCGTACCCTGATCTTTTTCACTTTCAACTTCAACTGTTCCTTCCATCTTTGTAACCAGTTTCTGCACAATGGACAGTCCCAGTCCCGTACCATTTAACTTCGTACGCGCTCCATCCTGTTCCTGCGCAAACGGCTCAAACATATGCCTCTGAAATTCCCGGCCCATGCCAATTCCGGTATCCGAACAGACAAATACAAATACTGCATGGTTCTCATCCGCTTCTTTCTGCATACATTTCAGATGCAGGGAGCCGCCCGGTTTATTGTATTTCACTGCATTTCCGGCAATGTTTACCAGAAGCTGGTGCAGATGCACCGGGCTTCCGATCAGATTCCATACGGCATCTTCCGGTTCTCTTTCATAAGAAAAGGAAAGCCCCATTTCCATTGCCTGCACTTCGATCAGTGAAACGACATCGTTCAACAGATCCCTCAGATCAAACGGCACCGCCTCCATAACGATCTCGCCGGATTCCATTTTACTCATGTCCAGAACATCATTGACCAGGGCAAACAGAAATCCAGATGCATCTCTGATCTTCTGCCTGCATTCTCTGAGTTTTTCTGTATCTTCCGGAAAACGGTCTGCAATATCCAGCATTCCCATGATCCCATTGATCGGCGTGCGGATATCGTGACTCATCCTGCGCAGAAACTCTGTCTTGGCAGCATTTGCCTGTTCTGCCTCCTGCAATGCTTCCAGAATCTGATTCTGATAAGTCAGTTCCTTTTCTCTTTGCGCCGTAACATCACGCACGGTAAAAATCACCGAGACAATTTTTCCATTTTTCAGACGTTTCTTTGGAATCATTGCCGTAAAATGCCATCCACCATTCACATCCTGATAAGTATGTGTAAGAAATTCTTCCTCGCCAAGACGTTCTTCCAGATTCGCAAGGTTTACAAATTCCCGGCTGCTTTTCCAGTATTCTTTTGCAATATAGCCATCGATCAGTCCTTCCATCATATCTGCTGCACCATGATACTGTTTTATCCGTTCCTGCAGCCCCGGTGTACCCTTTAAGATCTCCAGGCTGTTTTTTTCTACATCGATCAGAAAATATGCTTCATAAATTTTGCCGATCGCACGGCTGATATTATGCTGCCGCTCCAGTTCTGCCATACGGCTTCGCTCGATCCGGTGTCTGCTGACGATCAGCATCACCCAGAAACACAGATAAAAGCTTAAAATACAGCCCATAACGATCAGACGTTCTTCAAAAATCTTATCTTTATCAAAAAAAATATAAATATAGTACTGTCCACATTTCACATGTCTGCCATAGTAGACTCTGCCCTGTTCCAGAACACGCGTCAGTCTGTCCGCTTCCCAGTTTTCATTGAATTTCATGATCAGAGGACTTTCCTTGATCTGTCTGCCTTTCATTGCAGCATCGTTGGAACTGACTACTTTCTCTCCATCTGTCAGCAGGATCGTACCATCTTTATCAATCTTATAACCGTTGAGCAGATTTGCGATGCTGCTGATCTCATCGCCGCTTTCCTCCTGCATAAGCTGCCGGTAGCAAAAAATGATACCCGGCATATCTTTCCTGGAAACAGCCACATAATCATAGCGCCAGTTGCTGGTCTGCTTCATATCGATCAGTATTTTCTTTTCTTTCTTTAACGTATCCTTTATATTTGCATCCTGTAAAACTTCTTTCCAGAACTCATAACCGGTATCATCTTTCTTTGCTTCTACCAGAAGATCACCGTTCTGATCCAGAATAATGGCTCCGGTCAGGCGTTGGTCATCCAGAAACTCTTTCAGCCTTTTCCTAGAGATGGTTTCTTTGCGATACTGCATATCGCGGTTCAGCGCCAGTGCTTTTTCCGCCAGTTCGACCTGGGTACGTACTTTATTCAGCGTGATCAGACTGTCGTAACGGGTACACTGTTCCTCCACAAACTGAATGATGGACTTGACCTCTTTATTTGCAGAATCCAGACTGATCTTTTTCTGTATCGTGTCTGCCATCATAAAAATCGGTATCGCAAAAAGAAGAAAGAGCGTAGCCATCTTTCCGACGGCTCTTATTTTTTTCTTATTCACTCTCATCCCCCTCTGTCACAACCGCCATCGCCGGAGAAATCTCATATTTTTTCATAATGGCACCGACCGTTCCATTGCGGTTCATTTCATGCAGAATACGGTTAAACTGCTCGGCAAGCTGTTGATCTCCATCTTTCGCAAACGCAACACCGATCTGGGAAATCAGAAGCGGCTCATCCAGTACCCGGTACATTCCGCTCATATTCCTGCTATAAAGTTCCAGAAACGCCTGATGTCCTGCCACTGCATCCACATAATTCTGCTGCATGGCTACCATTCCATCCTGAAGTTCCCGGAAACAGTACACATACCCCGTTGCCGGCAGATCATTTTCTTCCAGAAACATCTCTTCCGGTTTGGTTCCTTTCTGCACAGCCAGCACCTTGCCTTTTAAGTCTGCGATGGAACGTATCTCACTGCTTTCTTTCACCATAACAACTTCCCTGCTTGTCATATACGGACCTGCCCACAGGTATTTTTCTTCTCTCCCATTCATGGAAAAGCAGTTCCATATGCAGTCTACGCTGCCATTTTCCAGAAAGCTGTCTTTTTCATTCCATTTTACCGGAACAAATACCGGCTCATATCCAAGCCGGTTACACGCTTCTTTTGCAAGATCTGCATCAATACCAATCCACTCTCCGCCCTCATTTACATAATTGTACGGTTCATATTCTACACACCCGATCTTCAGTTGCTTTGCACCTGCTTCTGCCTCCAGTGCCACATCACCTTTCCAGGAACATCCACTTAGCAGAAACAGTATCAGGCCAGACAAAAACAGCCCTCTTATCTTTTTCATTGCTTCATTCCTTCTCCACAGTCTCCATGATACGGTCATGAAGTTTTTCATCCCGGCTCACTTGTCCCATCCGTTCGGCTACTTTTTTAAACTCCTCATCAATTCTTTCCTCAATATCCTGCAGACAGGAAAGCAGCAGAGGATTAAACTGACCGCACTCACCGTTCAGTATCATATGAATCGCCTCTTCATGCGAATAAGCCTTCTTATAAACACGTTCACTGACCAGCGCATCGTAAACATCTGCCAGCGATACCACCTGTACGGCAATCGGGATTTCCTCCCCCATAAGTCCATCCGGATAACCCTTTCCATCGTAACGCTCATGATGCCATCTGCATATCTGACGCGCCAGCTTTACCAGTTCCTCATTCTGGTAGATTCCCATACTTTCCAGCATAGATTCACCGATCAGTGTATGTTTCTTCATGATCTCAAATTCTTCTTTGGTCAGTCTGCCCGGCTTATTCAGGATCTTGTCATCAATTCCGATCTTGCCAATATCATGCAGTGCAGAAGCCGTCGTGATCAGTGACCGCTCCTGTGCTGAAATCTGATAACGGTCTGTTTTCTGTACCAGACGTTCCAGAAGCAGTTCCGATAACACATTGATATGAAGTACATGCAGACCACTCTCACCATTGCGAAACTCTACGATCTGGCTCAGGATACTGATCATCATCTGATTATTCTTTTCTTTTTCGTAGATCTGATCCGTAACCAGCGTCACCAGACGACGCTGCTTCGCATAAAGCTTAATGGTATTGTAAACTCTCTGATATACGACTTTCGCATCAAACGGCCGGTTGATATAATCGGATACGCCAAGTTCGTATGCACGGCGGATATATGGCTCAGAATCCTCGCTCGAGATCATGATGACCGGAATATCCTCGATCCAGTGGTTATGTACCATCACATCCAGCACTTCAAATCCATCTACAACCGGCATCACAATATCCAGAAGTACCAGCGAAATCCCCACCCCATACTGCTGCAGGATGTCCAGACATTCCTTTCCGTTCTCTGCTTCCAGTATATCAAAATCCCTATGCAGCATTTCTGAAAGGATCGCCCTGCTCATCTCGGAATCATCCACAATCAGGATCTGCTGCCGGATGCGCTCGTCATTTCCGCCTCCTGCTACTACCTGGGAAGGATTGTCCTGTGTAACAACCATATTTTTATGTACTTTTGCCTGATACATCAGATGGTCTGCTTCTGTCACTGCCTGCTCAACCGTCTCTTCAGATGTCATCACTCCACCAATGCTGACCGAAAGCTGAAGCTTTGGATAACCTGGAACACCGGCTGCATGAATATCATTTTTGATCTGTACCAGTTTGCTGAAAAAATGTTCCTTTTTGATATCTTTTAATATCAGGACAAATTCATCACCGCCAAAACGGATCAGGATATCCGTTTTCCGGATACAGTGTTTGACTGTGCGCACCATTGTCTGCAATGCCGCATCTCCTGCACCATGTCCCAGGGTATCGTTGCACAGTTTGAAATCATCCATATCTATGACTGCCACACCGGCTGTTTCATTTTTCTTTTTGATCTGTTCTTCAAAATAACGCCGGTTATATACACCGGTAAGTGCATCTTTATATAATCTCTGATCGTATTCGATCAACTGGTTCACCAGTTTTTCACAGCCGCGGGAATCGATCAGCGTATCCATATTCATATACTTGACAAGTTCCATCACACTTGGTCTGCCTTCCACTTCAATATAGCGCGATGTCACCTGGTAAACTTCATCTTCCAGAAATTCCAGCTTTGTCTTTTGTGTCTTTTCTCTTAACGCCTGCAGGGAAGTACAGTTCTCACATGGATGATCCTTGTTCCATATCTCATAACATGCTTTTTCGTCTTTATTCTTACTGTTTGCCTTACATCTGGCATGCATCTGTTCCAGTGTCTCGCCATCCAGCAGACGTACAACCGTAAAGACTTTCCGGAAAAGTTCCATCTCTTCTTCTGCCTGCGCTCTTGTAACGCTGCTCTGTGTTTCCATCGTTTTCATCTCCTCACCGCGTTTCTCTTCTCCGAAGGATCTGCATATTCTACGCTTCTGCCTCATATTTCCGAAGTACCCCGGTCAGGGTATCATACTGTTCTTCTACTTTTGCAAATAATGCTTCGCTTCCTGCGACCTCATGTCCGCGCAGCTTTTCTGTCAGTTCTGCGCTTACCTCATACAGGCGGTCAAATCCAAGATTCAGGCAAACACCTTTTAAGGTATGCGCCGCACGGAACGCTGTCTCTCCATCTCCTTCTGCCAGTGCCTTTTTCAGATCGGCAAAACTGCCATCTTTTAAAAATTTCAGTGCAAAACGCTGGATCATAGCTTCACTGCCGAATCTCTTCAAAATACTTTCATAATCGGAACCGATCTGCTCGTAACATTCTTTTATCGTCATGTTTTTTCCTCTTTTCTCGAAAAATCACCAAAGGTCTATTTCAGTTCTGTAGCTTCAGTATATAAGAAACCATCGTTGTTGTCTACTGCTAACTGCTATTTTGCCGGTGCCATGTTCAGGATTCCGCCAAGAAACGGGGTTCCCATCTCCGCAATTTCTTCCATTCCATTGCGTATAGTTCCTGCTTTTGCATAATCGTAACGCACAACAAACAGACAGGCATCTGCATATTTTGCCAGGATGGATGCGTCTGACAAAATCCCGCAGGGCGGTGTATCCAGAATGATCAGTCGCCCCTCTGCTTTTTGTTTTTCCATGATTTCTGCCAGCTTTTCATCTCCCAGGATATGCTGTGGATGCCTCTGTATCTGCCCCCCTGTGATCACGGACAGGTTTTCATTTCCAAAGTTTCTCACCACCTGTTTCATCGTACACATTCCCTTTAACAGTTCGCATGTTCCCTGTTGCATCTGCTCCATACCAAGCGTTTCTGCCACTGCCGGTTTTCTCAGATCGGCATCTACCAGAAGTACCTGATATCCCTTTTCCGAAAGTCCAAGTGCCAGCATGCAGGCTGCTGTTGTCTTTCCTTCTCCTTCCCCTGCGCTTGTTACCAGCAGTACCTGCACATTCTGCTCTTTTATCAACGGTTCCACCCGGACACATAGCCGGCGTCCGGCATCCGTAACTCGCAGCGTTCTGCCATTTTCCTCTTTTATGCGGCTCTTCCTTTTTCTTTTGCGTATCTTTGGTATCGTCCCCAAATACCGGAGTCCCACTTTTCGCTGTATGTCCTCTCTGTTCTGTATCGTCTGTCGCAGCATAAGTGAAAGTATCAGAAAACCTGTCCAGAGAACTGCTCCTCCTGCGATCCCTTTTTGTGCCTGTCTCATAAATTCCGGCAGTTTATCTGGTTTCTGCGGAATCCCGGACTCATCCATCAGGCTCATACTGATCTGTCCGGTTACCGGCTCCATCACCTGCGGATAACATTCCAGTACCGCTTCCAGAAGTGCATAAGCAGTCTGGGGATCTGCTGCCGCTGCACGCACTGTGATCAGATTGGTCTGATCCAGAACGGACGCACGTATACTTCCTGGCATCTGATCTGTTCCAAGCCGTTCACAGACCAGTTCTTTTAATATATCACTTGAAAGAATATACGGAAAAACGGCACCGATCTGCGTAGCCATTTTCTGATCGTATACCTCACTGTTTCCATAAGAAGCATCCCCGCTGACAATATACGATGCATATGCCGTATAGACCGGCCGGTAATACTGCCGTGCCAGAAAATAAACAAGCGTGGCGCCAAGACTTGCCAGCACGATCAGAAGCCAGCCCTGCCTGCGGATTTCTTTTCCTGCCTTCTTTGCCACCTGCATCAGATCGATCTGACTGTTTTCCTGCAACATTTCTCTTTTCCTAACGTCCATATCCATATCCTCCGTACGTTCCATACCGGTAACCATATCCACCCTGTTCGCCCTGGAAATATACCTGTGCATTATTATAAATACATCCAAGATTTTTACGGCTGCTTCCATTTAGAAGTTCCAGTGCTTCTTTCAGTTCTGCCGCTTCCGTCCGGTGTTCCTGTACAACCAGAACACAGGCATCTGCCAGTGCTGCTATTTCTTCCGTCTGCACCGAATCATCCAGCGCCTCTGAATCCATGATGACATATTTTGCATGTGCCCTCAGTGCTTCTTCCATCCTGCCACGTTCTGCCGGGATCAGCCATACCTGCTCGCTCTCTCTTGCAAGTGCCAGTGCCAGATTCTCCGCAACCACTGATTTTCCTTCTTTTTTCTGTACACTTGTAACAAGCAGTGTTCTGGCACTTCTTTCGTCCATCCGTTTTTTTATCCGATGTGCAATCTTATGTATAGACTCCACATAACAGAAACTGACTGCCGGATCCGCAATACAGATTTTTTTCCGTCCACGATGACGGCGTTCATGCCAGAGCGTTCCCAGCCTTTTGGAATCCAGCTTTTTTTCTATATCACCTTCCTGCCGGATGGTATCTTTTACCCAGGAACACACACTCAGAAGAAAGATCATTGCTCCGGCTGCTAAAAGAAATGCTTTTTTCATCCATTCCACTTTTGCAAGCGGCACATCCGGCTGTGTGGCTACCTGAGGTGCTTTTAAAACTTCCAGAATTGCACTGCCTGTCATATAGTCCGTCACAACTCCATAATTTTTCAGAATAGACTGCATCAGCAAAAAACTAAGCCGTGGTGTTGCCGCACTGACCTTCAGTGTGATCAGATTCGTCTCTTCGATCACTTTTGCAGAAGCCGTCCCCTGAAACGCTTCCATACCAACCTCCTGTGCCACCTTTTTCTGCAGGACACTGCTGTTTAAGAGCTGTTCGAAACGCTCCGACATACTCTGCGCCGAATACTGGTTTTCATAAATGCTACTGTCAACGCCGCGTCTTGTCACATAGAGCGTTGCTTCCGTTGTATACACCGGCTGATATGTCCTTACACATACAACGGCTGCAAGCATCGCCGCCGAAAGTGCAAAAAGCAGGATCACATACCATTGTCGCAGCACATCTTTGAGCACACTGTAGAGTTCCACCTGCTCCTCCCATTCCATCTTATGCATCCCCTTTCTTTTTCTTCTTATTTTACACAACCAGTCTGGTCTTTCCGTTCTTTCCATTTTCTCCGTTTATACGATAGTTTATTTCATAAACACCTGCTTTTTCCAGATCCATATCCTGTTCGATCTCCAGGCGCGAACGGCTGATCGTCCGGTATCCATCCTGCTGCTGTGTCCCATAGCTCTCTTCTTCCTCAGTCAGCGCATAGTCCAGACCATCCACGGTAATGCTTTGCACCTCATCCAGCGGATCAAACGAAGTGCCCTTTTCCAGATAGCAGATGGCATCCAGAAGATGGATCTGCATGGCAGCTTCTTCCTCCGTCCGGTCATAAATTTCCAGTGTGACCGGAAGCGTGACAAGATCACCGCAACTGTTTGCTACCTGCAATTTCACCGGATAACTCCCCGGAACATCCACATAAAATGTAGTATCTGCTGCGATCCTGACCTTACCAGAAATATCACCATCTATACAATCCTGCACACGGATCCCGGAAAGAATGTCCCTGGTCCCCGCCGGAAAACGCAGCGGCCTGGAAAAGAAGATTTCCGGAGAATGATAATCGGTATATTCCAGTTCTCTTGTTGCCTTTGTCACATGGTGATCCTGATCAAATGCCGCATAGGTAATGAGCCTGCGCCCTGGTTTCAGAAAAGCAGACATATTTTCGATCACAATGGAATCTGTAACATCTCCGTCTTTCTGATCAACTGCACGCAGTCCTTTCTTCCACTCTTCCTCCGAAGCGTTTACGCTGGTTTTGATCTTCTTTTTCTTCATCGTGATCTGCGGCCCGCTTATGTCCCTGGTTAGCACCTCTGTTTTCCATTCTTTTGCACAGATCACCGAAGAACACAGAAAAAGAAGCAGCACGACCCATTTCAGTTTTGCCATCATCTTCTCTCCTTTCCTACCAGAAACTGCGTTTCGGTACTGGTCTTGCCGCTGCCCGCATCACAATTTCTTCATTTTGCAGGATCTTTTCTGGATTTTCTTCCAGCAGCAGTTCTGCATATTCCCGTGAATAATATTTTTCAAGAATTGCTCTGGCATCCAGCAAATATGGCATACGTACCGTCGCACTGTGCGCATCACTTGCCACACATCCTGCCAGATTATGTTCCAGAAGCTGCATCGCCGCACGGTAAACCTTTTTGCCAAACTTTCCTGTGATACTGCCTTTATTGATCTGTGTCAGGACACCATCCATCACCAGTTCGTAGATAAGTTCCGGATCTTTCTGCACACAACTGTAACGCTCCGGATGCGCGATCACCGGTATGACATCCGGCATTTGCAGTAAGGACTGTACATTCTGCCACAGGCGTCCCGGATGAATGGAAAACGGAAACTCCACCAGGTAATATCGCGAATGGTTCAAACTCAAAACTTCCCCTGCTTTGATCGCCTGCGGCAGATCTTCTGTGAAAAAAATCTCCACTCCCGGCACCAGTTCCAGATGGATCTGCTGCTGTGCAAGCTCCTGTTTCAGTTCCCCGAAGCTTTTCCAGAAAGGTCCGGTCATCTCCTTTCCGCCCTCCAGTTCCCGGTTTGCATGCGGCGTCGCTGCCATCTTGTGCACCCCATTTTCTGACGCTAAGCGCGCCATCTGTATAGCCTCCTGTATATCCGGCGCACCGTCATCCAGTCCAGGAAGAATATGTACATGAATATCTGTCATTTTGGTCTGTACCTCCGTTTTTGTCATTTTTTCTTATTTTTTTATATTTTTTCTCTTTTTTTCTTTGTTTTTCATATAATTTGACGATGAATTTTCATTGAAGCGCAAACTTTGTCTATGCTATGATTTCTGCAGATACGTTTTTTCTGGCTCTGCAAATCCTTTGCCCGCTGGAAACGTTACATATTTTTCAGAAAGGTTGTGATCTTATATGAAACTTTCAACTCCTTTTTTAACGCGACTGCTGAAACTTGGTGCTGTCACACTCGCAACTGCAAATCTGACGGCTCTTTTCGGATTTCAGTATGGACTTGCCGAACCGGCCTTTGCACAAAATGCAGTTCTATCCAGCGAAACTTCTGCATCTTCCGGCAGTCTTACGCTTCCTTTCGGCCTTCTCTCTTATGATGGAAGTACCGACCTGGATGCCCTGCTTCTGGACGGTGTAACGGCTACCGATAAAAATGGTGCCGATCTTCGCTCCAGCCTGAAAATATCCATAAAGCCTTCCGGAAACATTGAGCAGAAATATGTCATCTACCGGCTGCGCTTATCTGACGGTACCAGATTATCCCAGAAACGGACGCTGAATCTGGCGCATTATGCCGGACCTTCCATCACAGTCAGCAATAACCTGCCGGAAATGGATATGACTTCTTCCGAAACCATCGTCTCCTCCCTTGCTGCCTCGCATGCACTGCAGGCCAGCGATGGCTATGGAAACGACATCACCTCATCCGTCACGGCATCTGTCACGACCGAAGAACAGGAAGATGGAACGCTTCTGCTTCTTACCTTTTCTGTAACCAACCGTTTCGGTGATACCGCAACCGCCAGGGCTTCGCTCTTTACACCGGACAGTTCCAAAAAATAATACTTCATCATCAAAAAAGGGTGCTGCGATGCAGCACCCTCCTTCTTGCTTCTTTTCATGTCTGCTCTTCTTTCCGCTTTCTGTCTGCCACCAGTGCAAGCAATGCCGAAGCCCCTGCAACAACAGCCGCACCAGGGATTTCCATACCCTCTCCCGTTTTTGGAGAAACGGCTGCTTTATTCACATAACTTTTCCGTACATTTTCGCTCCCGGGACTGATGACCTTTGCCCGAACGGGCAATACCGAAACTGACGCCAGCATCAGCATACAAAATCCAAGCTTTGCTTTTCTTCTCATTTTTCATCACACTCCACATAAAAAATATCAAGAATCTTTTCATATAATTTCTTATCATCCACCTGAAACTCTGCGTACTTTTCCCCCATAACCGATTTTCCAGGAACACTTTGTATTTCAACTGTTTTCATCCCACTTTTTGCTGCCATTGTTCCAAGATATACACACTCCGAAACGGAAAGATCCGTGATCATAGATTTCTCCACCGTCTTATACAAAGTAAACGGCAGGCGGATATCCTTTTTCATGGAAGCGAGCGCCTTTGCTCCAAAAGCCATAAGATATTGTTTCTGACGTTCAATCCGGTCGTTGTTGGCATCTGCACTTGCCTGTGCCTCTTCCGTCAGACGGCTTCGTACATAACGCTGCGCCTGTTCTCCATGCAGTTTGATCTTCTCTCCTTCTTTCAGAGAAGGATCCAGAATAGCCAGATCTTTCGTCACCGGAACTTCCACACCTCCCACCACATCATTCAGATCTGCGATCGCCGTCAGATCCAGTGCCATATAGGCATGGACCGGAATGCCATAAAACAGACACGATACCGCTTTTTTGGTATTTTCACAGCTTTTTTCCCTGCCATCCCCATAAGTATATGCCAGACAGAGCTGCAATTTCTCCGTTCCCACAAAATTCCCCTGGTCTGAATAAACATTGATATCCGTCATCGTATCCCTGGAAATGGCGATCAGTTTTATCTCTCCCGTCCTGGTATCCAGTACCGCCAGAAACAGGCTGTCTGCCTGACCGCTCTGTCCGGCTGCCACCCGTCCATCATCGTTAAATCCTTCCCGGTCAATCCCCATGCACAATATTGTAATGATGTTTTTATTGTAACTATAAGTTTTTCCCTTATACCGCACACGCTGACTGTCCTCATCCGCAATCTGTACTGCTGCATTTGCAGCAAGTGTCTGTTTTCCCTTCTGCAAAAGAACGTATCTTGTCCCACATGCCACAGCAAACAGCAGTACCAGGGTAACTGGCAAAAGCCATCTAACTTTCCGTCGTTTCATCTCTTTTTAACACCGCCTGTACTAAATATCTCTCTTCTGGACGGTTTCCGGTACAGGTACTGAGCGTCAGTATCCGGTCCTTTTCCGTAACCTTTGTTGTCTTTCTGCTGTTCTGCCCCATCGAAATTCCCTGCTGCACCTTTCTGAGATAATCCCTTTGGTTCTTTTTCTTTGAAAAATCAAACGCATTCAGCAGATGATCGTTATTGCTGTTGTATGCCGCAAAAATCTCATACGTCAGCCTGTGATTTTCCTTATAAATATACGCAAACGGATGTTCTTCAAAAAATCCGGCATCTTCAAAAAAATGCAGATTCTGGAACATGGAACCGTTGCGCATGTTGTGTCCATACAGAACTGTCATAAAATCCTCAAAGTCACTGCTGTTTGCACGCTCCATATAAATACTTCCAGAAATCTCCGCCAATCCGGCAAAATTATGATCCAGATAAAATCCATCATCTGTATCACTTTGCAGAACCGGATAATCAATCTGGGTATCCGGGATCTGTATCCATGCACAGATTTCCGGATTCACCTGATGTAGTGGCTTAAAATCCACTTTCTGCACCGCCTCTCCACCTTCGTCCCGTTCTGTTTTCCCCTCTGTTACCACCGCTTTTCGCAGTATTTCCACTGCTTCCTTGTCCGGAACTTCACCAAGCTGGCGCAGCCCGTGGTACTGTTCGTTCGCCTGATATTGCCCATATCCGTAAAGTCCGATGACACCAAGCGCTGCCACACACAGGAGCACTGCCAGATAAAAAAGAAACTGCCAGCCCCTCTGGTGTTTTCCCGTCACTCTTTTCATATTTTGCTACAGGATCCCTTCTTCCATTATGTAATGCAAAAATGTTCTGATATCTTCCCCTGCCTGCTCCTCTGACACTTCATATTCTTTCCGTAACTCATCCGTCAGTTCGTCCTCTTTTTTTCCTTCCTGCATCTTTTTCCACAGAAAGGCTCCCGTCTCATTGAGCAGCACCAGTCCATTAAACGTAAGTGCCGTTTTCCCGACCGGGATCAGAAGCTTTTCCCCTGCCACTTCCCGCAGGACAAATTTTTTTTCTCTTTCCATCTGTTTTCCTCCTGTCTGCTTGTACTTCTGTAGGCAAAATCTCATATTGTTTCAATAATTCACAACGTTTTTTTCCCATATCCAGTACTTCCCGGATGCCTCCTTTGCGGATTCCCCCTTCCTTCGCATAACCAAAAAGACGTTTCATCCACGCACAGGGCAACGCGTATGGATGTTGTTTCAGATATGGAAAACGCCCCTGTAACTGTTCTGCCGGTGGAAAAATTGCCAGAAATACACTTTTGACTGTCATTTTATCCTGTGCCTGCCGCATTCCTGACGTAAACAGAGCGCTGTGCTGTCTGCTTTTTCCTGTTTTTCCATGCACACCGGCAAGAAGAAGATCTTCAAGCAGCATTTCCACATCTACTTGCATCCTATGTAGCTTTCCCGGAAAATATGCCTTCTGTATTTCAAAATCCAGATATTTTTCTCCAATCTGAAACAATGCCGCGGCAAATGTCAGTATCTTCCGTTGTTCACACTGCTGCCAGAAAAACTCCCAGTCAATCTTCTCCGTACAGACATCTGCAAACTTCACCAGGTCACATACCTGCCGGATACCAAATCCACTGTACCGGAAATGTTTCCACGCATGCGCCACCAGATAGAGCAGATGGTCCGTCTCATCCAGGGTCACAAACGATATCCCCTCAATTTCCACCCGCACAGTCCGCTTTTTTGCCTCTTCCAGAAACTCATTCCATGCGCGGTACAACCCGTCCGTATCCGGAAACAGCTTCGTATGAAGTTCCACCTGCAATCCCGGATGCTCCTTCTGAAACTGCTTTTGCAGACTTGTACAAATTTCCAGAGATGTTTCATCAAGAAACAGATCCTCATCTGCCGACAGACGTTCATCCGGCTTTGGGTACAGACTGCGGCATACAATCCCTTTTACTACTACTGGAAAAACTCCATTTTCATTTAATTTCTTATAATATTTCACGAAATCCTCAGTCATCGTTCGCTGCACGGCTGTAAGATACAGACTTTTTTTCCGGACTCTGTCAAACATTTCACGGCTTCCCTCTTTTGCCGCCTCACATTCAGCCACTGCTTCATAGACCATCGGCAGTACATGATGTACATCTGCCAGTGCAAAAATCCCCGCCCATTCTTCTTTCGTACGCCTCTTCCAGACAACCTGCCTGTCCCAGAGTGCCTCACATAAAGCTTCCAGAAATAATTGCTGATATTCTTTCTGCTCCAGTACCATCCTTTTGCACCTCCTCTTTGTATCCCCTTTTCTCTGTTACATAGCTATTTATGCCTGCAAACCGGAAAATATGACAACAAAAAAAGACTTATCCAGTCTTTTCAACCAGATAAGCCTGTACCAGATACCGATACGTCTTTCCTGCCCGGTGACAGGTCGAAAGCGTAAGGATCTTACTGTTTTCATCTACCGGTGCTTTGCTGTTGATGGAAGCATCCATCGTCCGCTGCCCGAAAATGTCTTTAATATATGCCTTGCGGCTGTCCGCATCTTTTCCCTGATTATAATAATCCAGCACATGCCGGTTATCCGTCAGATATGCGGCAAAAATCTTATAGTGAAGAATTGCATCCGGCGTATAAACCGTCAGGTCTGTATGCTCTTCCAGATACTTCTTATCTTCATAAGCATGAAGCCCTGCAAACATCGAACCATCTTTCATATTGTGCCCATAAAGCACGGTCAGATAATCTTCAAAGTCCTTGCTGTTTGCTTTTTCCGAATAAATTGCACCACTGTCGCTCTCTGTTCTATCCGCTGCATGATCCAGATAAAAACTATCATCCTCCGGATCCTGTACAACCGGATAATCAATCTGTGTTCCAGGAATGGTGATCCATGCGTAGATATCCGGATTTTCTTTCTGAAGCGTTTCAAAATCAACTGGAATATCCAGCCTTTTCCCGGTACTGCTCTCAGATTCCGAAGCTTCCTGTTCCGCTTTCGTCTCATTCTGTTTCTGCATACCCTGATACAGATCTTTCGCATGCTGCCGCCGGATATAAATGCCTGCCAGCATGACCAGGAACACTGCTGCAATCAGAAATGCAACGACCGCGGTCACTTTCCAGCCTTTCTTTTTCATTCCGTCTCACCTTCTGTCATTTCTTCTTTGTAAAACGTCTGAATGATCAGATCATACAGGGCATCGTCATCTACATACACTTCATCGTACACACTGCCTTTTTTTGATTTTGCCTTCAGTGACGTAATTCCATCCGCATCCAGATGCATTGACAATGCCTCCGTCACCAGATACACGGCACGATCTGCACTGATGTTTGTGACCATATCACCAGAAAGACTCTGATAAAGAGACAATGGCAGACCCATGTCGGCTTTCACCGCCGCTACCGCCTGCGTCATGAAATTGACCATATACTGTTTCTGACGTTCCATACGGGAATCGTTACTGAAATCTTCCTCCGTATTTCGAAAACGCATAAACTGCAGCGCCTGATCTCCTTGAAGATGAACCTGTGCATCTTTCACAAATGCCGGATTGACCGAAGTAAGATCTTCCGGAATTGTCACCGTCACACCACCAACAGCATCGTTGATACCCGCCACCGCATTCATATTCAGCGTCACATAAGCATTGATCGGCATTCCATAAAACAAATTCGATACTGCATCTACCATATACTGACAGCTTGTCGTCTTGCCATCGCCAAATGCATAGGCAAGTCCCAGATGATTTTTGGTGTTTCCAAGATAATTTCCCTTATAATCAAAGGTCTTTATATCTGTCATCGTATCACGTGAAATACTGATCATTTTGATATTCTTTTTTTCCCGGTCCATAACCATCAGAAAAATCGTATCTGCCTGTCCGCTTTCTCCGGAAACATTCTCTTTCTGCTCAATTTCTTCGCTGTTCTGATCAATACCCATGATCAGCATTGTCATAATATTTTTATTATATCTGTATGCTTTTCCATTATACCAGACGATATCCGGATCTGAAGAAACTTTCGCATCACTGCCGTCTGTATTTCTGGATTTCATCTGATTTTCGACCGCACTGATATTCTCTTCCATGCTGTCCTGGCCACTTGTCCGCAGGATATGATAAGCGCTAAGTGCACCACTTCCGACGCACAGACACACAACGATCAAAACCAGCACCGTACGCAGGGCATAAAATGCTGCACCCTTTTTTGCAAATGCCAGATGCCAGCAAACCGCAAGAGCCACACCAAGAAGCGCACCAAGCACCATCCCGGTCGCAGGCAGCATTACAAAAGTTTTGTTCTGCAAATACGTTATACCAGCCAGCGCCAGCGCAGTCACTGCCGCACTTGCCGCCTGATACTTACCTCCAAAAGTTGCCTGAAACAACACTCCGACCGGCAGCAGTGCTACAAAACCAGCCACTGCCAGTACAATCTGCACCAACCGGCTTCCATCTGCCACAACCGTATGCTTTCCAGCAAACAGAATTGCAGCCAAAAGCAGCACATACAAAATCAACATTCCACCGGCACAGATTTTCCGATAATATGCCTTTTTTCTTGTTTTCCGCTTCGGAATCACAAAAACATAACTGATCACACCGACCAGAAACAGAACCGCCGCTGCTGCATAGAGCATGAAAGGAATCGTTCCCAAATATCCCGAAAGTGTTTCCAGTGCTTCTCCTATGTTACTTAACCTAGCCATATCTTATCCTTTCACTACCAGTTCCAGCTTTGCAGGAGCCGAACTGTTTCCATCACTGTCTGTTACAATATAGGTCAGCGTATACGTCCCTGCCTTGGTAGTCGAATACTCTCCGGATACCTCGATCTGACGGAACAGGGAGGACCTGTCATCTTTATCATCTGTGATCTCTTTTACCTGATAGACGGGTTCAAATTCATCGCCCGCTTTGATCTCCACCTTTTTATTTGCCAGCTCGATCACCGGTGCTTCCGGATTTGCCGTCTCAGATTCCGTCTGTGTTTCGCTCTCTGTTTCTGTTTCTTCTGTCTGTGTTTCCGTATTCTCCGCTTTGGAAGTTTTCTTTTTCTTCTTTGCCGCCTGATCTGCATCTGTTTCCGTTTCTTCTGTCTGAAGTTCCAGACCAGCCACCAGCATCGTCTGCTGATCCTCCCCCTGCATGGCGATCTTTTTGTCAATCTCCTTGTAAGAAGTCACTGCCATGGCGATCGCACCTGCCGCCACAACCAGCATGATCATTGTCAGCCAACTCTTTCTTCTCATCTATCCTGCCTCCATCACAGCGTATCTTCCGTATTCATAGCCTCTTCTTCTTTGACGTAGCGTTTGTATTTTCCATATTTGCCGTAACCATATTTTCCATATCCGTATTTTCCATAATACGAAAAACCACTTTGTGTACGGTTGATCACATACCCCATCAGTTTATTTTCCAGAATAAATGGCTCCATACCTTTGCTGATCTGAGGGGCTTCCGCCATATCGTAACGTACCACATACAGAACACTGTCCGCATATCCGGAAAGGATCGATGCATCCGAAAACAGAAACGCCGGAGGCGTATCAATGATGATGTATTCAAAAGTATCCCGCAGCTTCTGCATCAGCACTTCCATACGATCCTCATCCATCATGGCAGATACATTACCATGTTTTTTACCCGCCTGGATCACCGTAAGTTCGCCTTTTTTATCAAAAATCTTATCCAGCTCTGCTTTTCCTTTCAGATACTCTGCAAGTCCGATTTTTTCTTCCAGTCCCAGCATGCCATTGACGGAAGGCTTTCTGAGATCCCCATCGATCAGAACTGTTTTCTTCCCATGCTGTGCAAATGCCAGTGCAAGATTCGCCGCTGTCATGCTCTTGCCTTCCTGTGGTATGGTACTGGAGATCAGCAGCACTTTCTGATTTTTCTGCTCCATCAGCTTTTCAATACGAAGCTGTGCCGCCTGCAGTGACTGTTTAAATCCCCAGTCCACACGTTTGTTCGTTAAAACCAACTGCTGCTTTTTACTCTTCTCACGCTTCTTGACCTGAATCTCCGGAATCTGGCTGACACATCCTTTTGATGTGATCTTTTTCATATCGCTTTCTTTCCGCACGGTCTTGATCGTCTGTGTATAAAGCAGTGCAATGCCAAGACACAGGACAATTCCTGCCAGAATGCCCTCAATCAGCTGTCTGACCGCAGAATAGGCATTCACAGGAGTTGCGCCCGCCAAAGAACGGTCTACCACCTGGAGACTTACCGAACCATTTGATGCCGATGCCCAGTCCGGATAGATCTTTTCAAACATTTCCAGAAGCATGTTTGCATTCTCATAATTATTTGCTGATACCATCACTGCAAACAGATTAGAACCTTCCGTATAGGAAGAAGAAATACTGTAATTCCGGTTGATAGTTCGCTCATCCGCATTTTTCAGCAGATCCGCCTGAAATTCTTTATTTTTCACCAGTACCGGAATTGCATTGCAAAGTCTCTGTGCAATCGTCACATCAATATCAGAAATTCCGGTTTTGCTGACAGCATAAGTTACCTTTGCCTGAAATTTAGGCTGATACGTGCGATTCCAGGTAGCGATAAATCCTGCCGTCACGATCACGATCAGCAAAAGGAACTGAAACCAGTAATATTTAAAACAACGCAGTGCGTCATCCAGCATACTGATCAGGTCGATTCCTTCTGCATTGGCATCATAATCTTGTTTTCTTCTCTGCTCACGCACCGGTGCACTCTCTTTCTCACTTCGCTGCATTTCGTTCCTCCTTTCCGTATCCATAGCCATAGCCGTAGCCGTAATAATAGCTTCCATACTTATAATAACCGCCGCCTGAAAGATCTGCACCCTTTTCCATATTCAGCACACCGCCGATCACGTTGGAACCTGCCTCATCCAGAACATCAATGACATCGTTTACCGCTACCGCATGCACTTCATCCTGTTTCATGACTACAAGTACCGCATCTGCATATCCGGCAATAATCTCCGCATCCCGGACAATGCCTACCGGAGATGTATCCAGGATCACATAATCAAACTGATCCTGCAGACGTTTCAGCATATTTTTGAACACACGGGAATCCAGAAGTTTTTCCGGACTTCGCACTGCTTCTTTCTGAAAAACTGCGTAAAGCTGTTTCTCTTCCAGCTCGATCTTCTCATATACCTGATCCAGCGTGCAGCGATCTTCCAGATAATCCTGAAGCTGCAGCTTTGCATCCTTCTCCATAATCTTGTAAAGTGCCGGACGGCGCAGGTCACAGTCCACCAGCACGACATGTTTGCCACGCTTTGCCAGATTCAGGGCAACATTGACTGCCACGGTAGACTTTCCATCGTTTTCCCTTACACTACTGACCATCAGTGTTTTATAGCCATTCGCATGCATCTTTCTTCGTATTTTCGTAACAATCTTATCAATAGCCTCTCCATAAACTGGCTTTGTCCGTGCATCTGTGATCAGAATGGACTTCTGATCTGCCTTTTTCCGCATATATGGAACCGTACCAAACACGTCCATATCCAGCAGACTTTCTGCCTGCTCCACGCTATGCAGCTTATCGGTAAACATTGCCGCCGCAGCAACCAGCGCACATCCTGCTATCAGCACGGTCAACGCTATCTTCAAAGCATTCATAAGTGCTGCTTCCTGATTAACGGTAATGCCATTTCCGGTAATATTTCCAATCTTTTTCAGAACATATCCTGTCTGAAAATATCCGGATAACTTCGGATAATTTTCAATCCCTGCTTTCAAAAGCCTGCACGCACTCTCCGCCGATGATGCCGTTGCACGCATCACAATGACATTTGTGCCTGAAACTGCCTCTGCCGATAAATTTCCCCGCATCCGGTCCGCATTTTCTTCCTTTTTAATCTGCTCCTTCATCATATCACTGTTCAGGGCATTGACACACAGCGTTACTGCGGAATCCACATTATTGGAATAAAATTTTTCTTTTGCATTGTCTCTTGGAACTACATATAGATTCACACTGGCTGCGTAAGTATTGCTGTGATAGCGCTGCAGCACAACATAAGACAAGGTTCCTGCCAGGCAGGCGAACATAAGAATAAACACTGCATTCTTGATCAGACACCGGTATATGTAATTAAAATCATACATCTCACTTTTCTTACTCTGATAGTTTTCCTGCTTCATCTGTTCTCCTCCTACTCAACCACAACAATCAGACTGGTATTACAGTCATAACCAGTCTCTTTCGATGTATAACGATAACTTACCCGGTAAATGCCCTCTTTTTCCGCATCAACATTAGACGTAATCTGAATATCGGATACCGGAATATCCTGTTTCGTCTGGCTGCCATCTGATTCCGAATCCTCCGTCTGACTTGTTTCCGTATCTATGTACTTCGTTCCATTTTCTTCGATATGATCCAGGTATTCATTTACATCCAGCGTTTCTCCTTTATCCATATATACAATATACTGATTCAGATAAATCTGTGGTTTCTGGATACGTTCGTCGTACGTATCTTCATATATCTCCACCTCTATCGGAAGCGTTGTCGTATAACCGACACTGTCCGTCACACTGAGCGTATACTCATAAATACCCTTTTTCGGCTCGTCCTCCAGCAGTCCCTTCTCACCTTCCAGTGTAATAAAAGATGTCACATCTCCATCAATGCAGTCATCTGCTGTAAAATAGGATAATAAATCTACCGTCTGATTCTCTGGAAAACGAAGTGGCTGTGTAAAAGAAAAATGTGCCTGACGAAAATCAGAATAGTGAAGTGTCCTTGTAAGAGATGCCATATTGCTTGATTTATCAAAGGCTACATATGTGATCAGAAAATCACTGTCTGTTCCTTCTTTTTTTGTGATATTATCAATCAGGATACTGTCCGATACATCACCGTCTACCTGATCATAAGCCGTCACACCAGAAATCAGTTTCTGGTCATCCGCAGCAACCTTTGCCGAAAATACCTCTGCATCTGCACTCAGTACCGGTGGTTCCTGATCCCGCTGTTCCTGTATCTTTGTATAGTAAAAGCAACCGCCTGCCAGAGAAACAACGCAGATGATTCCTGCCATGACTTTCAATTTTTTCATAAACTTCATGCTCCTTTATCCTGTATGTCCATCTGCTCCCAGCACCGAATACCCCTTAAGTATCCTGCTTGGATTCTCGGACAGCCACAGTCTGGTCCTTGCCTGACCATATCTGCTCTGTAAATAACGTTCCAATCTCGCTATCGAAGGACTGCGATACCTTGTATCATGTGCATCCGTTGCCACGACAGATACCATGTCATCTTCCAGGAACTGTTCTGCAAGTTCCTGACATCTCCTTCCAAACTGACCAAAAATACTTCCCTTATTTACCTGAAGTATACAGCCCTGCTGTACGAGAAAATATGCAAACTCCGGATCTTTCTGTATAAACAGATAGCGTTCCGGGTGTGCCAGGACAATATTATACCTTCTTTGCTTTAAATCGGCAACATATTTCCAAACATTTTCGACATTTTCTTCAAAATCAAACTCAATCAATATGTATCTTGTCCCATTTAAAGTAAGAAGTTCTCCTTTATCCAATAACATCCCGGCATTTTCATCGGTAAAGATTTCCATTCCCGGATGTAATTTCACCGGAATGTCCTTTTCTGTCAGTGCATCCTGCAGCCTTTGAAAAGCCTGCTGATATTCCTGCATGGTATAATCATAATAATTTCCGTGACTGGTTGCCGCCATATGGAACACACCGCTGTCTGCTGCTATGGCAGCCATGTGCAGCGCCTCTTCCAGCGTCTGCGCACCATCATCCAGCCCCGGCAGAATATGCAAATGTAAATCAACCATTTTTTTCCTTTCTGCGCCATAACCAGAACACGGTTCCGATCAGGGCACCAAATGTGTTGCACAGAACATCCGTTGCCTGTGCACTTCCTGTTCCCGCCACATACTGCCATGCTTCGACTCCGAAAGACAGAACAAATGCCACTAGAATGACTTTCCAGCCAATCAGTTCTCCCAACGTAAGTCCCAGTGGAAAATACAGAAACACATTCATCAGCATTTCTCTGTAAAATTCATCCGTATAGTCCGCCATGATCATAAACTGATGCTGATCCGACGGTGTACGCCCCAGCACCGTAAAATGCAGGATCAGGAAAACAGCCACAACTGCCCCGATCCCATTTAAAATCTTCCAGATGTCCGCCCGGATAACACGTGCCAGTACTCTCCAGATCACCAGCAATACCAGCATTACAATATAAACCCGGTTGTAGCTCCATGCATAAATGTTCAGCATATTGCCCGTCCTTTCTTATCAGGAATCCAGTCTGCGAATCCAGTCTTTCAGCTTATCTTTCACGGTATACTCGCCCGCATCTCCATCAATATAGGTAATGCCTTTCAGATCTGTGGCAATCTTTGGTGTTCCTTTGCATATAAAGCAAACCTTGCTTTTTCCTAATTTTCCCATAAACAGCCCATATTCAAAAAGCACATTATCCCGCACCGCATCGGCAGAATCCAACGCAGAAGCCAGTGCTGATTTTTCATTCCATGTCTTATCATCTGCATTAAAAATAAAAATAGCCGCATCCACCCGTCTGGTAATGCTGATCAGAGAATCAATGGTACTTTCTCCTGCGACAAAAATCCCCTCTCCCGAAGCATTCCATAACAGTGGTTTCACTTTCAGATTTTCCAGCGTAACTGCAATTTTTTCCATATATTCTGCTGCCTCTGTTGAACTTCCTATAAAAACTTCCATACTTTTTTCCTCTTTTCTTCTTGCTATTGCTACAACCTTCTCGGTTGCCTGCGTTTCCAGTACTGCACGAAAATCGACTTTGTTTTCTTCCATATTCAGCAATGCATCCCTGTCTATTTCGTAACGGATGCTCATTTTTTCAAGAATCTGTGCTGCTGTGTATTCCCTTCCGCAGATCTCACAGCAAGAAACACCATCCCTTTTCAATCTCTTTTCATATACCGTACATCTTTCCCCGCAGTCACACTGAAATATAAATTTATACCGCAGAATCCTCTGCTCATGCAGCATATCAAGAAACTTTTTCGTTTCTCTTTCGGATACTCCAATCCATGCAGTCATATCCTCCGGGGACAGATTTCCCAGACTGTTAACTGACTGCCGCTTCGCCTGCTCCTGCATTTTTATCATTAAGCTTTTCCACATATTTTTTATATATTTTTAAAGCTGAATCCAAATCCGCCTCTTTAAAATGAATCCCATATCTTATCAATATTTTTAAGTACCGCGATTCCGAAGCATCAAATTTCAGATTCAGATTTCCTTTCGTCCGATTCATTGCAATCCATAAGGTTTCTGTTTTTTCCGTTTCTTCCATCCGGTTTTTCAAAGTCAGAAACGTCTTGGTACAGAAAATGGGGGCATATGTATTCTCCCCTTTTATAGAAGTAAGCACGCTTTCCCTGTCATTAAACTTAATCCTTGTTACCACTGCCTCCAGATCCATATCCCATATCTGGCTGAATTCTCTTTGATAAAAATAATCGCTGATCACCAAACATTCGATCACATTTCTGATCTCTCCTTCAAAATCCATGACTCCTTCTTCCAAAGTAACTCTTCCCTCGGTGTCCTTTTCCACATTTTCAAGCGTTAATTCCTCTAAAATCGTTCCGGTAAATTCTTTTATCTTTCCGCTGACCTTTCCGATTTTATTGTACGCCTCAATACGCTTATACGCCTCATTGATCAGATCCTTACTCATCAGAAAAAGCGTTTGTCTGTGCTTATCAGAAAATTCTTTTGTCTTAATACCAAACTCCATCCGCATCAGATTTTCGATATGTGTCAGCAATTTTTCTGCCTTATGTTCTTCCAGTGCAACTTTTTGTCTTGTCCATGCTTTCAGAATCATAACCCGCTCTTTAAAATCCAGTTCCACCGGAATGTAAGCGATCGAATCCAGATATCCACTTTTCCCGTTGATCTGTATCGCACATACAAACAGGATCCGGATTTTCAGCAATTCCCCTTTGTCTGTCTCTTCGGAACGTACCGCAGCAATTTTTCTTCCCTGCTCTTTATCCGGCAATGTTCCCAAAATATTACAAAAATCAATCGAAGTAATACCATAATGTTCTTTCAGTGCACATTCCCAGTCCTCCGGTTCCCGGTAATCTTTGATCTGTTCCAGCTTGTACACTCGAATTGTTTTCCTTTTTCCCCAGAACAGCTCCCGAAACAGAAACTCTTCCAGATCTTCTATGATAATCCGGTCTTTTTCAAACAGGCTGTCCATCCAGTATTTCAAATCTTTTCCTCTGTCGTCTTCTGTCCGCTGCAATCCCAGTCCTTTGAGATAAGACTCCAGATAATCTTCCCCAACATTCACAATGATTGAGTGACTTATCGATGGCATTGTCAGACCTCCCATCATTCGTATATATAATGTGTTATTCTAACATACTTTTGACAATGCCGCCATATGAAATCACACTTATCTGGATTTTCATACACCAAAAAGACCACCTGCTACCAGCCGGTCAAACATATGCGCCGTTTTATTTCTCATAATCTTTCGACTGCTACTTTACATCTTTTCTTGCAAAAAGCAATCCCATATGCCAGAATATCATTCCTGTCCTCATTTCGGAGTCGTTCATCATATCGCCGCTCCTTTATCTGATTCATCGCTTTTTCGCAAGCTTTTTCCAAACCGCTATAAGTCTGTGCATACTTTAATTCAATAATGATTCCCACATCAGGATCTTCCGTTTCAATCAAGATATCTACAAAACCATCTCCTGATTCTATATTTGACTGGATCAGCCAGTCTGGTTCGCATCTTAACAGTCCCAAAAGAATTCCATGATAAAAAATAGTAGAATTTTTCTCTCTCGCACAAGATGAATAGAAGCCCGTTAAGGGATAGGAAAACGCCGAAAACCCGCATGAACACTACGTTTTTGTGAGTTGTCGGCGTTTCTTTTACCCTCTGTTTTCATGGTGCTTTTTCCGTAAATGGTGCCCAAATGGTGCCCAAATTCCACGCGGGCATATAAAAGGTTGTAAAGAGCAGTAAAGAGATACAGCGGTTAAAGGTCTATTTCGCTGTGTTTTTTCTTTGCTGCCCGTTTTCCTTTTTTCGGCTCGGCTTCCTTTGGTTTCTCCGGGGCTGCTTTTTCCACCGCGCTATGGTAAGCGTCCAAAACTTCTTTTTTTCGTTCAAGCCGCACGTCCACATAACGGGCGGTAACAGCTTCAAAGTTCATGGAAAGCCCAAGCGACGCGCCGATACCCGCAAGCGTATGCCCCAAGACTTCGCCAACCGTATAGAAGTCGCCTGTCAGTTGGTGCATATTGGTCGCTGCCGTATGTCGTAAATCGTGAAAACGAATGTGCGGCATATCCAAATCTTCAAGCAGCTTTCCAAATTGAGAGGACACCCACGACGCGGCGATAGGTGCGCCGTCCGGCTTTGCTACAACAAGGTCATTGTCATAGTAAGGCTTTCCGTCTTTTGCTGCCTGTTCTTTCTGTACTTCCTGCATGGCAAGCTGTTTGAGGAAGAACGGGCGGGCAAGCTCCGTAATGGGTAGCTTTCTGCCGTTGGATTTCGGCGGTGCCATTTCTTCAATGACTTTTGTTTTTGGCGGTACCTTGAAAGGTAGCTGCTCGGTAACATCAAAGGTGTTGTTCTCCAAATCCACATTGCGCCAACGCAAGCCTAAGATTTCAGAACGGCGCATACCGTAAAGCCCGCCCAAGATAACAGGCATTTCCCAAACAGTACCCTCGACGCGCTGCATTAAGGCTTTCACCTGTTCCGGCGTGTAAGGGTCAGGGGTCTTGTCGCCTTTCCCAAACTTCGTAAGGGTATCTTTTGCCGCGTTGGTTTCGATATAGCGGTATTTGCGGGCATGGCTCAACGCCACACTCAAAACACGTTTTGCCCCGGCTGCGGTGGACGGCTTCAAGCCTTTGTCTATAATCTGCTGAAACATCTTGTCTACCATAGCAGGGGTAAGCTGATTGAGGGTAACGCCGCCGATATACGGATTGATATAGTTTGCAATCGTCTTTTTATACCCGTCATAAGTAGAGGGGCGCAAGTTCACTCTTGCATAGCTTTCCACCCAGTCATTGAGATAGGCAGCGACAGTCTGTTTCCTCTGTGAAGTAATAGAAGCAACTTGCCCCGGATTTTGGAGCTTCGTTTTCATTTCCGCTTCATGCTGTGCTGCTTCCTTTTTGGTGGCAAAGCCCTTTTTTGCATACGACTTCTTTTTTCCGTCCGGGGCGGTGTACTTTATGTTTACGTCGTAGACTGTGCCGGGTCGTCCGGTCAGTACGCCGTTGCTGTCGCGTTTGTTTTTTACCTGTCTTGTTGAGATTGCCATAACTTAACCCCCTTGCTCTGCCGGGGGCTTTACGGCGTTTTTCGCTCGCTCGTACCAATCCCATATAGCGGTATCGGCAATCAAGCGGCGGTTTCCGTTTTGAACGTATTCCAGTTCGCCGTTATCCATAAGCTCGCGTAATTTATTTTCTCCAATACCGCTAACCTTGCTCATTTGCTCTACTGTTTTCAGCATAGGCAAAACAGGGGCGGCATGGTTTGTAGTTTCCTTTTTAGCCATAGGAATACCCCCTTTCAAAATGGCTCAAAGGTATGTTTTTGAATAAAAGGGGCTTTAATCGAACGGCTATTAGCATAGCTCCACGAGAATTTCACTCCTGCGTGGTTCTCACGCAGCCCTACCCATTGCCTGCGACGCTTCTAACGCTCGGACTGTGGCTGTAAGGGAGTATCATTATCCCTCTTGTGTGTCGTCGCCCGCAAGCTGCTGACTTGCTTTGCGGTGTAGTGTTGTTCGCTCGTTCCCGAAAGGGAAGTCATGGCGCACCCGCTGTATGGCTCGGCACAAAAGGAACGTATCCGATTTGCCCTATACTGCGTCGCCGTTCTCTTGCGCCGCTTTCTTTTTCAAAGAACAAGATGGCTGTTCTGCTTGCCGTAAAACGGAAAAGGGGTTACAAGACGTTTTACGGTCATGCTCAACTATTCATCAGCCCGAAATGTGAGGATAGCCCTCATCAGTCTTGCTTGCAGCCGTTCCCGTATGTCCTCGTCAACGCCATAGTAGACGTTGCCGCGCTCGTCGTAGAGCTTCCGCATGGACAGGCTCGCTATGTAGCCGCTGAAATGCTGCAAGACTATTTTCATAGCGTCCGGGTCGCCTTTGCTCGCCGCCACAATGACGGGATAGGGAACAAGGGCGATTTCCGGGTAGTCGGATTGTTTACCATTCTTCCCATTCATCAGCGTGTCCCTCCAAATATTTCTTTAACAGTTCAAAAGAGCTTGTCCGTCTGTACTGTATCGTGCTGCGCGACGTATTGAACATCTTTCCGATTTCCACGTCGGTCATGCCCTCGAAATAGTACAGCAGGATAGCAGTCCTTTTTTCCTCCGGCAAAGTGCGGATTGCTTCAAGCAGCAGTTTCGGGGTTATCTCTTTTCCTGCCATTTGATAACGCGGTTCAGCTTCTTCGTCTTGAAAATACTTGTCAACGGTGTAAAGCTGCCGTTCCTCATGCAAGGCAAGGTCGCAAAAC
>CAJMMS010000019.1 GCA_905214675.1 uncultured bacterium | reverse complement strand
TTGCAACGGAATATTTCTTCACAGTATTATTACCGAATGCTCATGTCTCAAAATGCAGAACCTGTAGAAAAAGAAATGAATGAAGCGAAATGAAGGGGATAATCCGACATTAGGAATTATTTTATGTTCCGATACAGATGAAGATATTGCGAAATATTCTATATTGCACGGGCACGAACAATTATTTGCATCTAAATATAAAACCTGCCTTCCATCAGAAGAACAGCTTCGAGAAGAGATTGAAATTCAGAAGAGATTTTATTATTTACAGAAAGAAGAAGACAAAGAAAATAAAGATTTTTAAAATATGAGTAGAGAAAGGCGTGAGTCATAGAAATGTGGCTTGCGTCTTTTTCTGTCTGGAAAGGAAGTGAGATAGAATGGCACAAGTTTTTCGTGTAGAACGAAACAAGAATTTTACTGTAATGAGCAACCATCATTTCAAGAACAAAAATTTGTCATTAAAGGCAAAGGGAGTGTTATCCCTGATGTTAAGTCTGCCAGAGGACTGGAATTACAATATGCAGGGACTGGCAACATTGAGCAGAGATGGGATTGATCATGGGTATGGAAACATGAAAACAGCCACCAGATGCTTTCCATCCAGTGTAGCCAGATATGACAAGGAGCCAATCTTTCAGAATAATCTTCCCATTTTTTCATATCTTGAAGAATCGGTACAAAACTTTTCCCTAAATCAGTTAAAGAATATTCTACTTTCAGTGGGACTTCTTGATATACATATCGTGAGATAAACCCATCTTGTTCTAATTCTCTAAGCTGTTTCGTCAAAGTAGACTGTGTAATATTGAGGAAGTGGCGATTTCATATTACTCATAAAATTCCTCCTTTAATGGCATTATATCTTTCTAAAATCATTGAATCTTCTATGTTGACGATTTATAAGACATCTGAATTGTATCAAGAGATTCAAAAGAGAAACTGGAAAGAAGAAAGTGAAATAAAAAAACTTATTGAATTAAAGATACTTGTTGAAAATCTTACAATAAACACAAGAATTGTGACTGACGGTGCGTCTAATTTAATACAGGTTCGTGTGAATCTGCGACATTTGTAAAATCGAAAGGATTGTTTATGATTGGAATAAATAGAAAAGACATCCGAGCAATCTTAAAAGCTGGTGCAAAAGCAAAAGGAATGTCCACATCGGAGTTTAAGGCAGAAATACAAGCGACTATCGACAATATTATAAATAGTTCGGACATTGTTGAAGGAGGTTTTTCCCTGTAAATCTGCATGGCTCGTAGCGTTCACACAATCTTCACAAAATAATTAGCACTCACCTCTTGACAGTGCTAACATTGCGTGCTATAGTACAGATAGAACAAAGGAAGAGAAGAAAGGGAACAGGAAATAAGAAAAAGAGGTTCCCGAAAATCTCAAACCTCCTGAGTCCTGATAAGCAAAAAGTAAAGGTTACTGCAATTAGAAAAAGGAGAGATGACTTATGTTGATGCCGAGTATTTTTGGAGAAAATTTATTTGATGACTTTTTTGGTGATTTCCCATTTTATTACGATAAAGATATGAAGAACGTTGAGAAGAAACTTTACGGACGCAAAGCCAGCCACGTAATGAAAACCGACATCAAAGAAACAGATAAAGGTTATGAGTTGGTTGTAGATCTTCCTGGCTTCACAAAAGATGAAGTTCAGGCTACGCTTGAAAATGGTTATCTGACCATCAGTGCAGAAAAAGGTCTGGATAAAGATGAGAAAGAAAAAGAAACCGGACATTATATCCGCAAAGAACGTTATGCGGGAGCATGCAGCAGAAGCTTTTATGTCGGTGAAGATGTAGAACAGACCGATATCAAGGCTGAGTTCAAGCATGGTATTCTGACCCTGTTTGTTCCAAAGAAAGAAGCAAAACCGGCAGTAGAGCAGAAGAAGACCATTGCAATCGAAGGTTAATCCTTTTAAAACAAAGGGGTTCGCAAAAAATAGTTTAACCGAATAACAAAGCGGATTGTAAATATCCGTCTGATGTAACACAGAGGCCCTGGCAGATGAAGATCTGCCGGGGCTTTTTTTTGCGTTGTGGAAGGCTATTATGTTCAGAGAACCTGTGAATGAAGAAATGTCGCTGTATTATTCCGGTATTTTTAATATATATAAAACCTATTGACATAATAAGAATTAGGTGGTATAGTAACCCAAAAATGAAAAAAACTTTCAGGAAGAAGAACAACGATAGATTTACAGAAAAGGAAAACAGGTATGGATAACAGAGAGAAGAAAAACGAACAGGATACGATCAATACACAGGTTGAACCGCACAATCACAGAGCAATCATTGGATTCGATAAAAACGGTGTTCCGAAAGTTCTGGTGCCGGTCAGCGGTCACACACACAAACATGTAGACGAGAACGGACATGAATACGAACACAGCCACGAGGAAGTTTTCACGGAAGATTATATGAAGGCAGTTGCCGCTTACCGCAAAACATTTCCGACAAAGCAGGATGTGCTGGACAATGTACCGGATCCGGCAGTCAAGGAAATGATGCTGCGTATGGAACAACTGGGATATGATACGGCATTTGACCGTTTTGACCAACAGCAGCCACAGTGTAGTTTCGGACTGAGCGGTACCTGTTGCCGCATCTGTAACATGGGTCCGTGCCGTATCACACCGAAATCTCCGAAAGGTGTCTGTGGTGCAGATGCAGACCTGATCGTTGCAAGGAATCTGCTTCGCGGTGCAGCAGCCGGTGCAGCACAGCACGGTATGCATGCCAGAGAGCTGATCCTGATGCTGAAATGGGCAGCTCAGGGCAAACTGGATATTCCGATCATCGGAGAATACAAAGTCATTGCCATGGCAGAAGCATTTGGCATCAAGACAAAACACAGACAGATTAAAAATATCGCGATCGATCTTGCCGATGCACTTCTTGCTGATTTATCGAGAACAGAGCCGGATGAATACAAAGTGATCACTGCCTGTGCGGCACCGGAGCGTCAGAAAGTATGGAAAGATATGGATATTCTGCCGATCAGTGCTTATCACGAAGTGTTTGAAGCTTACCACAAAACAGGCTGTGCGACGGACGGAGACTGGGAGAGCGTGATGAAACAGTTTCTTCGCTGTGGACTTGCCTTTACATTCAGCGGTGTTGTTTCTACATCGATCGCAACCGATGCACTGCTTGGAGTCGGTGACCGTGTGACTTCCAAGGTAAACGTCGGAGCATTGAAAAAAGGCTATGTAAATATCGCAGTTCACGGACATCTGCCGATTCTGGTAAAAGAGATCGTAAAGGCTGGACAGAGCGAGAAATTTCAGAAACTTGCGAAAGAAAAAGGAGCAAAGGGCATTCAGTTTTACGGCATCTGCTGTTCCGGACTTTCTTCTATGTACCGTTATGAGGGCGTTATCCCACTGTCCAATGCAGTCAGTGCAGAACTGGTGCTTGGAACCGGAGCACTGGATCTTTGGGTAGCAGATGTGCAGGAAGTTTATCCGGCGATCATGGATGTTGCAAAATGTTTCAAGACAACGGTAGTCACAACACACGATTCCGCAAGACTTCCGGGAGCAGAACATATCGGATATGACCATCATCATTCAAATATCGCGGAAACGAAAAAGATTGCAGAACGCATCGTAGAGCGTGCAATCGAAAGCTTTGAGGCACGAAAAGGAGTGCCGGTATTTATCCCGAAATATGAAGTAGAGGCAGAAGTCGGATTCTCCGTAGAATATCTGTGCAAGAAATACGGCAGCCTGGAGCCGATCGCAGATGCGATCCGTGAGGGCAAGATCCTTGGTGTGGTAAATATGGTCGGATGCAACAATCCGAAGGTACTCTACGAAAAAGCAATCCTTGATGTCTGTGATGTACTTCTGAAAAATAACGTTCTGATCATCACAAACGGATGTGCTTCCTTCCCGCTGATGAAGATGGGTTACTGTCAGACTTCTGAGTTTGCCTACAGCAAGGCAGGAGAAGGATTAAGAGAATTCCTTCAGCCGGATATGCCTCCGGTATGGCATGTCGGAGAATGTATCGACAACACCAGATCTTCCGGAATTTTCGCAGGTATTGCAAATGCATTTGGCAAGGCAATGTACGAGATGCCGTTTGCTTTTGCATCACCGGAGTGGTCAAACGAAAAAGGAATCGATGCAGCACTTGGTTTCCGACTGAACGGAATCAGTTCCTATCATTGTGTGGAAGCACCAATCCACGGTTCTTCAAAAGTCATCGAATTTTTGAAAGAAGGAACAAAAGAAACACTGCATTCTTCTATGGTAGTGGATGTTGATCCGGTATCACTTGGCGAGAAGATCGTAGCCGATATGAAAGAAAAACGCAAACAGCTTGGAATATAAGGAAGAATTTTTATCTGCCTGAAAACGGGCATAGGAGTACTTATGAGAAAATATAAAATCAGAAAGAGTCTGTGCATGCTGCTTGTTCTGACGCTTCTTGCAGTTTCACTGGCAGGATGTGGAAGATCCGAGGCGAAATATACCGCCGACGGCAAGAAGCAGATCATCACGATCGGCTACCTTCCGATCACACATGCACTGGCCGTATTTGAAGAAAAAGAATTACTCGATGCAGACGAAAACAGCGGACTGCAGATACAGCTTCAGAAATTCAGTTCCTGGACCGATCTGATGGATGCATTGAATTCCGGAAGGATCAACGGAGCATCCGTACTGGTTGAACTTGCGATGGCAGCCGTCAGTAACGGACTGGATCTGAAAGCAGTGGCACTGGGACATAAAGACGGAAATGTGGTGATCGTTTCCAATGACATCACAAAGGTGGAAGACTTAAAAGGAAAAACATTTGCCATTCCATCGAATCAGTCTTCCCACAATATTCTGCTCAACGATATGCTTTCGGATGCAGGAATGTCGATAGACGATGTGAATGTGGTACAGCTGTCACCGGCAGAGATGCCGTCCTCTCTGGCAAGTGGTTCGATCGACGGCTATTGCGTTGCAGAACCGTTCGGAGCACAGGCTGTGGTGCAGGATTACGGACATGTGCTTTATGATTCAACACAGCTATGGCAGAATTCCATCTGCTGTGCCCTCGTTATGAATGGAAGTTTCCTTGAGAAAAACAAGGAAGCCGTTGATAAACTGGTTGCCGGATACGAAGAAGCCGGAAACAGGCTTGATGAAACAACGGCAAAAACACTGGCAGAAACCTATCTCGGACAGAATGAAAAAACGCTGGAAGTTTCCATGCAGTGGATTCATTATGACAATCTGGAAATCACAAAGTCTGATTACGAACAACTGACCGAGCGAATGCAGAAATATGGAATCAACAAAAATCCGCCGTCGTATGAAGAGTTCGTATATCAAAATCAGGACAGTGCATCGGATTAACAGGAAAAACAGTGGTCTGATTTTGAGAAGAAGTGCCAGAGGCATTCTTAAATCGATTTGAGAGAAAAGCGAGGAAACAATATTATGTGGAAAAAATGTATCAGAGTTATCGTGTCATTTGCAGTTGTTCTTCTGGTATGGCAGATCGCCTGCACGGTGACCAATGCAAATGCAACGCTGTTTCCGTCTCCGGTCAAAGTCGGAGAGGAATTTGTTCAGTTGTTTACCCAGGGACTGGAAGGCAGTACTTCTCACGTTACCTTACCGGGACACATCCGGATCAGCCTGCTTCGTTTTGCAACAGGATATGTACTTGCAGCCGTATCTGCGATCCTGCTGGGTCTGATCTTCGGAAGCCTGCCGAAAGTATTTCAGCTTATCAACCCGATCCTTCAGATCATCCGTCCGATCGCACCGGTAGCATTTCTGCCGTTCATCGTATTCTGGTTTGGTATCGGTGATGTGCCGGCGATCGTGATCATCTTTATTGCCGGATTCTTCCCGATCCTGCTCTCTGTGGTAGCGGCCGTGCAGCATGTGGATGGGATCTATTATAAAATCGCCAACAGTTTCGGAGTCGGCAAAGTAAAAACATTATTCGGAATTATATTTCCGGCGATTTTTACACAGACTGCAAATGCACTTCGTCTGGCACTTGGAACATCCTGGATTTTCCTGGTTTCCGGAGAAATGGTAGGAGCACAGTCCGGACTTGGATTTCTGATCATGGACAGCAAAAACTGCATGCGGTTTGATGCACTTCTGGCAACCATGATCACGATCGGAGTGATCGGATTTGTATTAGATGGCCTGTTACGTTTCGCAGAAAAAGCGATCAGCACAAAATTTGGATTTGGAGTGTAGAGAAATGTACATAGACGTATCGAATGTGAGTATTTCCTTTGAGGAAAACAAAGAACAGCATACCATTTTAGATGATGTTTCCCTTCAGGTAGAAAAAGGAGAATTCATCTGCCTGCTCGGACCGTCCGGCTGCGGAAAATCCACACTGCTCAATGCGACGGCAGGATTTTTAAAACCATCATCCGGACAGATCAAAATCGACGGTCAGACCGTAGAAAAACCGTCCATGAAATATGTTACAATTTTTCAGAACTACGGACTCCTTCCATGGCGAACCGTGCAGAAAAATGTAGAGCTTGGACTGGAGACAAAAAAACTCGGCAGAGAAGAAAAAAAGAAGATCACAGATCACTACCTGGAAATGGTCGGTCTGAAAGAAGCGGCAAAGAAACGTCCGGCACAGCTCTCCGGCGGTATGCAGCAGAGAGTGGCGATCGCCAGAGCACTGGCAGTCGAGCCGGAAATCCTGTTTATGGATGAGCCGTTCGGAGCACTGGATGCGATCACCAGAATGAAACTTCAGAAAGACGTTCTGAAGATCGCACATGAGACGAACAAGACCGTCGTGTTCGTGACACACGATATCGAGGAAGCCATTTTCCTTGCAGACCGTATCGTGATCATGTCAGCCAACCCGGGCAAGATCAAGAGCATTATGAAAGTCACACTGCCGAAAGACAGAGACCGCACATCAGATGATTTCCTGCTGATGCGAGATAAAGTATATGAGATCTTCCAGATGAAAGAGGAGAGAAATATCGAGTACTTTATCTGATTTATATTGAAGAAAGCCCCAGAGCATCTGCCTTTGGGGCTTTTGCTGTGTGTACAGGGATCTTTTTCGGTTGTTTGTATATTATAATCTTTAAAATACTTATGAAAGAAACATAATAATTTTGTATAAAATAAAAACAAAAAGAGAACACATAAAAATACATTTGACATAAAAGAATAGAAATGCTATTATAAGTACATAAAAGGTGTTGCCGATGACGGTTCGCCTGATTATTAAAAGGGGATGATCGCCCTAGTTTGTCAGGCTAAGGGGCGGTCATTTTTGCGTCTTGGAGTCATGCTTTCCATGCATATACCCAAGACTGTAAAAAGTCGCACACAGTGAAAACACTGCAATCAGGTCAGAAATGGTAAGCATAAGTGAGACCTCCTTTTCCAAGATTTCTCTGAAAGTAAGAGATGAATCTATGTAATCGGAGCTACAGTCTACTCTCCGCAAGAAGCGAACCGCCATACACACGTCAACGTGTGGCAACACCTGTTTTATATTGTAACAGATACACACTTTAAAACCGATATAATTAGAAAGAAATATTTAAAAATAAAAAGTAACATATAAATCGCAACAACGAGGTAATAAATTATGGTAAAATATTTGATTAAGGACACGACAAGAGAAGAGCGTGAGCGGATCGTAGCAGAATCTCTTGGCAATATCGATGCCTCCTGTGATGGATGCAGTTCAGGGATCGTGGAGATGTATCAGGATTATATTGATGGGAAAAAGGAATTGCGTGAGATTTCGATGGAATTTAACGCACGTTATATTTCCGGGGAGGAAGCACCGACAGTTCGTTCTTCCTGTCCGATGAGATAACAAAGGAGCGGATGATGGCAAAAGCGGGCGGAAATTTATTAAACACTTATGTTGCGGATTATGTGGTCTTTGATCTGGAAACGACCGGGATTTCACCAAAGACGGACGAAGTGATTGAGATTTCTGCAGTGAAGGTGGAACACGGCAAGGTTACGGATGAGTTCAGTACGCTGGTGAATCCGAAACGCAGGATTCCTTACGGAGCCAGCCGTGTAAATGGCATTACGGATGATATGGTTGCGGAAGCACCGTTTTTTGAACAGGTTCTGGAAGAGTTTCTGGAGTTTATTAAAGGATTCGTGTTGGTCGGACATAACATTGCCCGATTTGACATGAATTTTCTTTATCGTGATGTGGAAAAGTATTTTGAACGGTCGCTGCCCAATGATTATATTGATACGTTACAGATGGCGAGAAGGGAGCTTCCGGATCTGGAGCATCACAGGCTGACGGATCTGGCAGAATACTACGGGATCTCAGCAGAAGGGGCACATCGGGCATTAAATGACTGTCGGATGAACCAGCAGGTTTTCGAGAAAATGGGAAATCCTGTATACAAAAAACAAGGTACAGATAAAGACGCAGATACAGAAAATAACAGAGGAGTCGATCCGGCAAAAACAGATCGGAACAGCCAGGCACAAAATGCCACACCGGCGGCAGTACGGAAACGCAGTACTTTTAAACTGCGTGCGGTGGTGGAGCGGATCACTTACCAGAATCCGGACAACGGTTATACGGTCCTGAAGTGTGCAGTGAAAAATTATCAGGATCTGGTGACGGTGGTCGGGAGTCTTCTGGATGTCAATGTTGGTTCGGTGCTTCTGATCGATGGAAACTGGAAAATGGACAGTCGTTATGGCAGACAATTTCAGGCGGAGACCTGGGAGGAGACGATGCCGGCGACTGTTTTTGGTATTGAGAAATATTTAGGTTCGGGTCTGATCAAAGGGGTCGGACCGAAATATGCAAAACGGATCGTGCAGAAATTCGGCACAGAGACGATCGATGTGATCGAGACCGATGTCTTCCGGCTGCGGGAAGTGGAGGGAATCGGAGAAAAACGTATCCGTAAAATCGCAGAGAGCTGGGAAAAGCAAAAAGAGATCAAAAATGTCATGCTGTTTTTGCAGGATCACGGAGTCAGCACTTCGTTTGCGGCAAAGATCTACAAGCAGTACGGCAATGAAAGCGTCAATAAAGTCCGGGAAAATCCGTTTCGGCTGGCAGATGATATCTGGGGGATCGGCTTTAAGACAGCGGACGGGATCGCACAGAAACTTGGTTTTGAAAAAGAAGCCTTTGTGCGGCTGCGAAGCGGTATTATGTATACATTAAGCAATCTGGCAGACCAGGGTCATGTCTATGCAACAAAAGAACAGCTGATCAAGACGGCAGCGGAGCTTCTGGAAGCAGAGGAAGGTTGTGTGGTGATGACACTGGATCAGATGCTGGCAGATCACGATCTGATCTTACAGAAAGTGGAGATTCCAGAAGGACAGCGACAACATGAAATGCCGGCAGAGCGAGAACAGCCAGAATGGGAGTTGGCAGAGCCGCAAATAACCGAAGCCATCTATCTGCCGCCGTTTTATTATGCGGAAACCGGTGTGGCAGGGAAATTAAAAAGACTGCTGGAGGCTCCGGCGGCGGATCGTCTGTGGACTGCACTGGAGACGGCAAAGCAGAAAACAGGGAATCCGGATCTGTCGATCGATGTGGAAAAGATCCAGGAAAAGGTACATATGGAGTATGATGAGGTTCAGGCAGATGCGATCCGCAAAGCAGCAGTTTCCAAAGTCATGGTGCTGACCGGAGGACCTGGAACCGGCAAGACAACGACAACGCAGGGGATCATTGCGGCATATCGGGCATTTGGACTTCGGATTCTGCTGGCGGCTCCGACCGGGCGTGCGGCAAAACGTATGACGGAGGCGACAGGGCTGGAAGCGAAAACAATCCACCGCCTTCTGGAATGTCAGCCGCCGGAAGGGTACCTCAAAAACGAAGAAAATCCGCTGGAAGGGGACGTGCTGATCGTGGACGAATGTTCGATGATCGATATCGTTCTGATGAATGCACTTTTAAAGGCGATTCCGCAGGGGATGCGTCTGATTCTGGTCGGAGATATCGATCAGTTGCCGTCCATCGGAGCCGGAAATGTGCTGCGTGATATCATTGATTCCGAGGTTGTGACCGTGATCCGGCTGACCAGGATTTTCCGTCAGGCTCAGAGCAGCCGTATCGTTATGAATGCACATCGGATCAACGAGGGCAAGATGCCGGATATTTCCAACGGGAAAGACACGGATTTCTTTTTTGTACAGAAAGAAGATCCGCAGGAGACGGCAGACGAGGTCGTGCGTCTGGTGAAAAATAAGCTGTCGCGTTATTATCAGACACCGCCTTCCCAGATCCAGGTGCTCACGCCGATGCAGAAGGGTATCGTCGGAGCAACCAATCTGAACACCATTCTTCAGGAAGCACTCAATCCGCAGGGTGAAGGACTGCGAAGAGGCGGATTTGTCTTTCGCGTAAACGACAAAGTGATGCAGATCCGCAACAATTATGACAAAGAAGTATTTAACGGAGATATCGGAATGATCGATGCGGTGGATGTGGCAGCACGAAATCTGAAGGTCAATTTTGACGGACGTATTGTAGAGTATGATGTCACAGAACTGGATGAGCTGACGCTTGCCTATGCGACAACGATCCATAAAGCACAGGGATCCGAATATCCGATCGTGGTGATGCCGGTGCTGATGAACCATTTCGTGATGTTACAGAGAAATTTGATCTACACAGGAATTACCCGTGCCAAAAAGATTCTGGTGCTGGTCGGAACGCGGAAAGCACTTGCCTATGCCGTGCGGAATGTAACGGTGACAAAGCGGAATACCCTTTTAAAAGAAAGATTGCAGGAAAAAGTTTTAATGGCGGCTGGACGAAGTATGGAAAACATAGTATAATAGGAAAATAGTGGCAGTTTCGATGATAATGTCCGCTTTTGTTTTTAAACAAATACTAAACTATAGTGAAGCAAAATACTAAAGAAATACACCTCTAATCAACTTTTGAAATTGTGAGTACAATGTAAGTATATTAAATCACGGAAGAGGTGCAAAATACTTGCGTATAGAAGAGTACATTCCATTGCGGTTATCCGAATTATGCAAGAAACATGGTTACACAAAGTACCGGCTTGCACAGCTTACGGGAATGTCGCAGACCGCTTTGGGAAAGATTCTATCGCAGACAAGCGTTCCGACAGTAACCACTCTGGAAAAGATGTGCGATGCGTTTGGAATATCCTTGGCACAGTTTTTCGCAGAGGAAGGTGTACACCCGGATCTGACGCAGGAAGAAAAAGAAATACTGGAAGTATGGAGTAGTTTAGATAGAAGGGAAAAGGAGATTTTAATCTCTTTCATACGGACATTAAAGAAATAGGAACAGTTCTTAACGATACGAACTGTTCTTTTTGACAAATATAATTAAAACAAAGTATTCTTTTTAGAGGGAAGATGAAGAATGCAGAAAATTTTAATAGTAGACGATTCAGAACTTAACAGAGAAATCCTGGCGGCAATGTTGGAAACAGAATATAAGATTGATATGGCAAAAGATGGCGCGGAGGCAGTTACGATTCTGGAAAAGAACTGGGAGAATTATCAGATCGTGCTGCTGGATCTGAATATGCCGGTTTTAAATGGATACGAAGTTCTGAAGATCATGAAGGAAAAGCAGTGGCTGGATTCTTTACCGGTAATCTGCATTTCGGCGGAAACGTCGGAAGAGAGTATAGGACGGGCATATGAGCTGGGGGCGGCAGATTATTTTACAAGACCATTTGATACGGCGGTAGTGTTGCGTCGCGTACATAATACGATTGCATTGTATACAAAAGCATCTACCGGATTGCATGATGCGATGGAAATGCTTTCAAATATTTTTTATCGGATCATGAAAATCAATCTGACAAAAGATACTTATAAAATGCTGAAAAATATCACAGATGATCTGAGAAGTCCACTGGATAATATTAAGAGTATTTCAGAGAGACTGACAGAGTATGGAGAAGAATACGTTCATACAGAGGATAAAGAAGCATTTCTGGAGTTCTGTGACAGGACGAATATGCGTGAAAAGTTCGCAGATGGAGAGACAGAGCGTCTCAGCATAAGTTATCGGTGCAGAAGTGGTCAGGAGTTCCGATGGGTTTCCATGGAAGTTATCAAAAGTACAGAGTATGTAGCTGGCAATGAAGTAGTCCTTCTTTATATCCGGGATATTAACGCAGACTATCTGAAACAGTTGGATATGGTTCTGAGCAGAAGTAAAGACTCCGTTGGCATGGTGAACATCAATGTGACCAGTGGAACCTGTGTATCTGGAAGCAGTTCTTTGAAAAAACTGGAATTGCTGGAAAGTGACCACACATTAGATCAATATATAAAACGAATTAGCGTATCTATTCCACAGGAGATTGAAAGAAACAGTTTCATACAAAAATTCAGCAGACAGCATATGCTGGCTTCTTTTGAAAAGGGACATACCATCATTCAGGAAGAATACCCGGTATACAGTGGAGATTCCCAACGCCCGCAGTTGTTCAGGGTAACAGCAGAGCTGGTGCGTAATTCTTTTTCGAATCAGATTGAAGCTATTTTGTATTTTACCAATATTACAGAGAAATATCTGGCAGAAAAGATGCCACAGATTTTATATCAGAAAAGTTATGAAGAAATAGCAGTTATTGACTTAAAACGCAGAAAAATAGCGGTCAGTTCGGCAAAAAGTTTTGATTTTTCACAGTCTTTAGATCATGAACTGGATTACGACCGTTACCTGGAAGAAGTAATCCAGAAATTTGTTCCGGAAGAAGAAAAATTGTTGTTTCAGAATTATGCAGAACTTGCCAATATTAAAAGAGAACTGGATCAAAAAGGACGCTATTCGTTCAGTGCACATCAGTTCAATAAAAATGGAGAGAAATGTCTGATCAATTATACGTATTTGTATTTTAATCAGTATTTTGGAGTGGTTGTTGTAGCAATCGAAGATATTACAGAATTATCTGGTCAGGATGCCCTTACCGGCGGATATAACAGGCAGGGATTTGTACAGAAAGCAGAGCGCGTTCTGCAAAACAGTGAAGAAACGGATCATTATGCAATCCTGTTTTTCAACATCAAGAATTTTAAGGCAGTTAATGAACTTTTTGGAATTGACCTTGGAGATTTTATTCTGCGGGAAATTTATGATGATCTGAAAAATTCTCTTTTACAGCCGATTATAATTGCCAGAGCGGAGGCAGACCATTTTGTGTGTCTGGTAAAACGTGAGACATTAGATTCGGATGTGCTGACCAGACTCTGCACAAAGAAAATTTCCAGATCTGGAAAGACGATCCGTCTGTTCAGCCGGTGCGGTATTTTCTATATAGAAGATAAGACTATGCCAGTCAATATGATGATCGGAAGGGCGAAACTGGCAAAGAAATATATTACAGATGAATATGTTCAGCCCTATAAAGTATATGATTCTTCTATGCAGACAGCTTACATTGATAAAGCAGAGATTGCAGGAGAACTGGCAGAGGGTATTGCAAAGGGAGAACTTCAGGTATATTATCAGCCAGTTGTAAATGCAGAGACCGGAAAGATTGCTTCTGCAGAGGCACTGATCCGCTGGAAACATTCTGAAAAAGGCTTTTTATCACCAGGATTTTTTATACCGGCACTGGAAGAGAGCGGGCATATTTCCGAACTGGATGATTATGTGATCAATCAGGTAAACAATTTTCTGATGGATCGCTACCATGCAGGGAAAAGAGTGGTTCCGGTTTCAGTCAATTTGTCGTGGATGGATTTCTATGATGAGAAGATCATGGAGGATATTCTTGATAAATGCAAAAACAACGATCTGCCGGAGAAACTGATCCGTCTGGAAGTCACGGAGACATCCTACGCAGCGATGGGCGAGAGCCGAAACAGCATTCTCGAGTCCTTCCGTACCGAAGGTGTCAAGATCATGATGGATGACTTCGGAACCGGTTATTCTTCCTTTGGTATGCTTCAGCAGTACAATTTCGATATCATGAAGATTGACATGAGTTTCATCCGTCAGATTGAGACAAATCCAAAGACGAAAAGTATTTTACGTTTTCTGATCGACATGGCACATGAGATGGAGATTCGCATCGTGGCAGAAGGTGTTGAGACAGAAGTTCAGGCAGAGTTCCTTAAAAAATGCCATTGTGATTATATACAGGGATATTATTATTACAGACCGATTCCACAGGAAGAGTTCCGCAAACTTCTGGATGAAATGTAAAGATTTTTTAACTTGCAATTCAAAAATTGCCATGCTATACTGAAAACGATATCAGAGTCAAAAGTCTTTTGACCCTGGCATCTAATACATGAAGCAGAAATGATTTTCATGCAAATATTTGCCCACCAAGTGATTGGTTAAGCCCATACGGACAGGCGGGGCAGCTGCCGATTGCGGTGAGAGACCGCGTTATTGATTTAGTTAAAAGCTAAATTTTATAAGTCTTTTGTCTGGGAATGCAGATTCTCAGAATAAAACATCACTTGTGAAATGGTCAATAAAGAGTAGGATTGCAAATATTTGCTGGTGGGATGCCAACGACAGACTCTGGAAATAGTTTTTGCGGATGTAAGAATAAAACACAAAGTAGAGCTATCATAAGACATTTAGAGACAGGTGAGGGTTTCACCTGTCTTTTTTACTTTACAGGAAATTGCTTTCCTGTAAAGTAAAAAAACGCTCCGCGAGGACGTGCACCTCGCAGCAAGAATGCCAGAGGCATTCTTGAATTATCATGTGCTATGAATGGAGAAGAAAATGAATCGAAACAAACAGATGCATGCTCCGGTCTGCGAGGCCCTGGAGCGTTTAAAAAGAAGAAGAGTTGTGCCGTTTGATGTACCTGGGCACAAACGTGGAAGAGGAAATCCGGAACTTGCGGATCTTCTGGGGGAAAAATGTGTCAGTCTGGATGTCAATTCCATGAAACCGCTGGACAACCTCTGTCATCCGGTTTCTGTGATCAAAGAGGCAGAAGAGCTGGCAGCGGAAGCATTCCGTGCGGATCATGCTTTTTTTATGGTCGGAGGAACGACTTCTTCCGTGCAGGGAATGGTGCTTTCCTGCTGTAAGGCAGGGGACAAGATCATTCTGCCGCGAAATGTACACAAAAGCGTGATCAATGCACTGGTATTGTGCGGTGCTGTTCCGGTGTATGTCAATCCGGAAGTGGATACAAAACTGGGGATATCACTCGGAATGCAGGTTTCTGAGGTGGAAAGGGCGATCCGTGAGAATCCGGATGCCACGGCGGTTTTTGTAAACAATCCGACCTATTACGGAATCTGTTCGGATCTGCGTGCGATCGTGAAGGTGGCACATGAGCACGGTATGCTGGTGCTGGCGGATGAGGCACATGGCACGCATCTGTATTTTGGCAGTGATCTTCCGGTCTGTGCCATGGATGCCGGGGCAGATATGGCTTCGGTGTCCATGCATAAATCCGGTGGAAGCCTGACACAGAGTTCTCTGCTCCTTACCGGAAAAAACGTAAACTGGGAATATGTAAGTCAGATAATAAATCTTACACAGACAACAAGTGCTTCCTATCTGCTGATCTCCAGTCTGGATATTTCCAGGAGAAATCTGGCACTGCGTGGACGGGAGTCTTTTGATAAAGTGAGCCGCATGGCAGAATATGCAAGAGAAGAGATCAATTCGATCGGCGATTTTTATGCTTACGGCAAAGACATGATCAACGGCGGAAGTGTCTATGATTTTGATGTGACAAAACTTTCCGTATATACAAGAGATATCGGCCTTGCCGGCATTGAAGTTTATGATCTGCTGCGAGATGAATATGACATTCAGATCGAGCTTGGAGATATTGCAAATATCCTGGCGTATATTTCCATCGGAGACCGTATTCAAGATATCGAGCGCCTGGTGGGAGCACTGGCGGATATCAAACGGCTTTATGCGAAAGACCTGGAGAAAATGCCGGGTGCCGAGTACATCAAGCCGACCGTCCTGGTATCCCCGCAGACTGCTTTTTATGCAGAAAAGAAAGCCGTTCCGATCCGGGAGACAAAGGGTATGATCTGCAGTGAATTTGTGATGTGCTATCCGCCTGGGATCCCGATCCTTGCACCGGGGGAACTGATCACGCAGGAGATCATTGATTATATTATTTATGCAAAAGAAAAGGGCTGCTCCATGCAGGGAATGCAGGATGCAGAGGTAGAATATTTATATGTGCTGAGCGGAAAATAAAAGCGAAAAGCCTGTTTTTGCAAGGCAGATGGAGGGAAAAGGATGGAGCTTTGGTTTTCGGATTATCAGACAGAAAAAGTAAAAGTTTCGGTAAAAGTCCAGAAACAGCTTTTTGGTCTGCAGACGGAATTTCAACGCATTGATGTGTTTGATTCAGATGAGTTCGGACGTTTTTTAAGTGCGGACGGAAGCATTGTATTTTCAGAAAAAGATGAATTTATTTATGACGAGATGATCGTCCATGTGCCGATGGCGGTTCATCCGCATGTAAAAAATGTCCTGGTGATCGGCGGCGGGGACGGCGGTGTGGCAAGAGAGCTGAGCTATTATGAAGAAATCGAAAAAATTGATGTGGTAGAGCCGGACCGTGTTTTTGTGGAGGTCTGTAAAGAATTTTTCCCGGACAATGCCTGCGGACTGGCAGATAAAAGAGTCAGTGTTTATTATGAGGACGGGCTGAAATTCTTGCGTCTGCGTCATAATGAATATGATCTGATCATCAACGATGCGATCGATCCGCTCGGACATAATGCCGGACTTTTTACAAAAGAATTTTATGGGAACTGTTACCGTGCCCTCAAAGAAGACGGCATCATGGTCTATCAGCACGGAAGTCCGTTTTATGATGAAGACGAAGAATCCTGCCGGGTGATGCACCGGAAGGCAAGCCACAGTTTCCCGATAAGCCGTGTCTATCAGGCACACATTCCGACCTGTTCCTCCGGGTACTGGCTGTTTGGGTTTGCATCCAAAAAATATCATCCGCTGGAGCATCTGGATGCAAAACGCTGGAAAGAGCGGAAGATAGAAACCTGGTATTATACGACCAATCTTCACAAGGGAGCTTTTATGCTTCCCAAATATGTAGAAGATATGCTGGAAGAAGAGGAAGGCCGTAAGAAATAAAAATCAAAAAGAAAAGGAGATTTTACTATGGGAAGATTACTGATCATCGGATGCGGCGGAGTTGCAGGAGTTGCGATCCACAAATGCTGTCAGAACAGCAAAACATTTTCTGAAATCTGTATTGCCAGCAGAACAAAGGCAAAATGTGATGCACTGAAAGAAAAACTGGAGAATACAACAGAAACAAAGATCACAACGGCACAGGTGGATGCCGATAAGGTGGAAGAACTGATCGCACTGATCAAATCTTATCAGCCGGATGCTGTTTTAAATGTGGCATTGCCGTATCAGGATCTGACGATCATGGATGCGTGTCTGGCATGCAAGGTGGATTATATTGATACCGCCAATTATGAGCCGGAAGATACCGACGACAAACAGTGGCGTGAAATTTATGAGAAACGCTGCAAAGAAGCAGGATTTACCGCATATTTTGATTATTCCTGGCAGTGGGCTTATCAGGAAAAGTTTAAAGAAGCAGGCATCACGGCACTTCTCGGAAGTGGCTTTGATCCAGGTGTCACCAGTGTCTTTGCCGCTTATGCACTGAAACATTATTTTGATGAGATCGAGACAATTGATATTCTCGACTGCAATGGCGGCGACCATGGCTATCCGTTTGCCACCAATTTTAATCCGGAGATCAATCTGCGTGAAGTGTCCGCAAATGGTTCTTACTGGGAGAACGGTCACTGGGTAGAGACTGAGCCGATGGAGATCAAAAGAGAATATAATTTCCCGCAGGTCGGCGAGAAAGATATGTATCTGCTTCATCATGAAGAGATCGAATCTCTGGCAAAAAATGTTCCGGGTGTAAAACGCATCCGTTTCTTTATGACCTTTGGACAGAGCTATCTGACACACATGAAATGTCTGGAAAATGTGGGTATGCTTTCCACTTCGCCGATTTTGTACGAAGGAAAAGAAATTGTGCCAATCCAGTTCTTGAAGGCACTGCTTCCAGATCCGGCATCTCTTGGACCTCGTACCGTCGGAAAGACAAACATTGGCTGTATTTTCACCGGAAAGAAAGACGGAAAAGAAAAGACCATTTATATTTACAATGTATGTGATCATCAGGAATGTTATAAAGAAGTCGGATCTCAGGCAATTTCCTATACAACCGGAGTGCCGGCGATGATCGGAGCATCACTTGTAGTGGATAAGGTATGGGACAAAGATGGTGTGTTCAACATCGAAGAATTTGACCCGGATCCATTTATGGATATGCTGAATCAGTACGGACTGCCATGGGTTGTGGATGAAAATCCGCAGACAGTAGAATGATGTGGAAAGATCTGCCGACACCGTGCTATGTTGTGGATGAAGGCAAAATCAGAAAAAATCTGGAGATTCTTTCGGATCTTGAGCAGGAGTGCGGCTGTCATATCCTGCTCGCCCAGAAAGCATTTTCCATGTACAGCCTGTATCCGATGATCGGTCAGTATATCAGCGGAACAACAGCGAGCGGACTGTATGAGGCAAGACTTGGATATGAAGAGATGGGAAAAGAAAACCATGTTTTTGCCCCGGCGTATAAAGAAAAAGATATGGAAGAACTGGTGCAGATCTGCGACCATATCATTTTCAATTCCTTTGCACAGTATGAGAAATATAAAAACATGTGCAGAGAAAGTGCAAAGGTGCGGGAAGATAAAAAAGCAGTCAGTGTCGGCATCCGCGTCAATCCGCAGTGTTCCACGCAGGAAGGACATGAGATCTATGATCCGTGCGGCTATGCTTCCAGACTTGGTGTGACGGAAGAACAGTTTCGGGAAGATCTGCTTGACGGTGTGGAAGGGCTTCATTTTCATACATTATGCGAGCAGAATGCAGACGATCTCGTCACGACGTTTCAGGCATTTGAAAAGAAATTCGGGAAATATCTGCACCAGATGAAATGGCTGAATATGGGCGGAGGTCATCATATCACAAGGAAAGATTATCAGATAGAAACCCTGAAAAAACTGATCCGTTATATCAGAGAAACCTATCAGGTGGAAGTTTATCTGGAGCCTGGAGAAGCGATTGCTTTAAATGCCGGTTATCTTGTGACGGAAGTGATGGACATCGTGCACAACGATATGGATATCCTGATCCTCGATGCATCGGCAGCCTGCCATATGCCGGATGTGCTGGAGATGCCGTACCGCCCGCCGCTTGCAAAAGGATTTGAAGCAGGGGAAAAACAGTACACGTATCGCCTCTCTTCGATGACCTGTCTTGCCGGGGATGTGATCGGGGACTACAGTTTTGAGCAGCCGATCTGTATCGGGGATCGTCTGGTCTTTGAAGATATGGCGATCTATTCCATGGTAAAAAACAATACCTTTAACGGAATGCCGCTTCCGGGAATCGCACTTTTAAAAGAAGACGGAAGTGTGGAAATGGTAAAAGAATTTGGCTATGACGATTTTAAAATGCGTCTGTAATTCAAATCGAACGCATATGAGACTTGCAAGCGACAGCACCGCAGATTCCAAAGGAGGATACGATGGAACACAACAGAACAACACCGTCTGCGGACGGATATCATATGCCGGCAGAGTATGAGCCACATAAAGGCTGCATCATGATCTGGCCGCAGCGGCCGGGTTCCTGGAAAAAGGATGCAAAAGATGCCGAGCGGGCTTTTTGTGCAGTCATGGAGGCAATTACAAAAAGTGAGCCGGTTTATCTGGCTGCCGGGAAAAAGGTTCTTGCACGGGCAGAGGCATTTGCCGCACAGCAGAAAGAAAAATATAAAGATGCCATCGCAGAGGGCAGACATTTTCCGGTATTTGTTTTTGAGTCAGAAACAGATGATGCCTGGGCAAGAGATATGGCACCGACGTTTGTCAGAAAAGGTGAAAATGTCCGTGCAGTGAACTGGTCCTTCAATGCCTGGGGCGGAACGGTGGATGGGCTGTATGCATCCTGGAAGCTGGATGATGCGTTTGCCCTGGATTTCGCCAAAAGAGAAGGATATTTCTGCTACGATGCGGCACCTTTTGTGCTGGAAGGCGGTTCCATTCACAGTGACGGAGAAGGGACGGTCATGGTGACGGAAGCCTGTCTGCTCAGCAAAGGCAGGAACCCGCAGCTTTCCAAAGAACAGATCGAAGAGAAACTGAAGGCGTATCTGGGAGCGGAAAAAGTACTCTGGCTGCCAAGAGGCATCTATATGGATGAGACAAACGAGCATGTAGATAACGTATGTGCGTTTGTTGCCCCGGCCGAGGTAGTGCTGGCATGGACGGAGGATCCGGAAGATCCGCAGTATCCATTATCACTGAAAACTTTTCAGTATCTGGAATCTCAGACCGATGCAAAAGGCAGAAAGATCGCCGTGCATAAACTTCCGATCCCGGACGTTCCGGTCTGCGTTACGCCGGAAGATCTGGAAGGCTATGTATTTGAAGAAGGGGAAGATACAAGAGAAGTGGGCGAACGCCTTGCGGCATCTTATGTAAACTTCTATTTTTCAAACGGAGCAGTTGTCATGCCGGCTTTTGGCGGAGAAAATGCAGAAAGTGATCACCGGGCAGCAGAGATCATGCACAGCATATGTCCGCAGAGAGAAATCATACCGGTGTATGCAGGAGACATTCTCACCGGGGGTGGAAACATCCACTGTATCACGCAGCAGATACCACAGGGAAAGGCAGAAAAAGAATGAGAAAAGTAAAAACAGCGGCGATCCAGATGCAGTGCAGCACAGAGCTGCAGGAAAATCTGGAAAAAGCAGAAAAGAAGATCAGGGAAGCGGCAGCAGAAGGAGCAAATATCATTTTGCTGCCGGAGCTTTTCGAGAGGGAATATTTTTGTCAGCAGAGACGATATGATTTTTATCATTATGCAAAAACGGCAGAAGAGAACGAAGCAGTACAGATGGGAGTGCGTCTGGCAAAAGAACTGGGAGTTGTGCTTCCGGTCAGCTTCTATGAAAAAGAAGTCAACAATCTTTATAATTCAATCGCATGCATTGATGCAGACGGAACGATTTCCGGCATCTATCGCAAAACACATATCCCGGACGACCACTATTATCAGGAAAAATTTTATTTTACACCGGGCGATACCGGATTTCGTGTATTTAACACAAGATACGGAAAAATCGGTATCGGAATCTGCTGGGATCAGTGGTTCCCGGAAAGTGCCAGATGCATGGCACTTCAGGGTGCAGAACTTCTGTTTTACCCGACTGCCATCGGTTCGGAGCCGATCCTGGAATGCGACAGTATGCCGCACTGGAGGCGTTGTATGCAGGGACATGCAGCAGCCAATCTGATGCCGGTGATCGCAGCGAACCGCATTGGAACAGAAGTGGTAGAGCCAAATACAGAAAATGGCGGTCAGAGATCGTTGCTGACTTTTTACGGTTCCTCTTTTTTGACCGATGAGGTCGGCGAACTGAAAAAAACAGCCTCCAGAGATCAGGAAGAGATTTTGATTGAAGAATACAATCTGGATGATCTGGCAGCAAAGCGTCTTGAATGGGGACTGTTCCGTGACCGCAGACCGGAAATGTACGGAATCATTGCAGGGCAAAAATAGAAGAAAGAATACAGATTTGTTGCTTGACCATTTACAGAAGAGGAATTTTCTCCAACTAAGATAAGATTTACGAGGGGTGAGCAGATGAAATTTTTTCATTTATCCGATCTGCATATCGGACTGAAACTGATCGAACGCGATCTGCGGGAAGACCAGGAATATATTTTTGAACAGATCATCCGGCTGGCAAAAGAGCAGCAGCCGGATGCGATGGTGATCGCAGGGGATATTTATGACAAAGCTGTTCCGTCTGCGGAGGCAGTGGAGATTTTTGACAGTTTTATGAAAAGTCTTTCCGAAGAAATGCCACAGATGCCGGTGATGATCATCAGCGGCAATCATGACAGTGCAGCCAGGCTGAACTGTTTTCGCAGCATTTTATCCAGGCAGAATGTCTATATGATCGGCACACCGCCGACCACGAAGGACGAGCATATCGAAAAAGTAACGCTTCAGGACGCTTACGGCGATATCCATTTTTATCTGCTTCCGTTTGTGAAACCGTCGATGGTGCGGCAGATCACGGGCACGCGGGAAGACGGCACGCAGCATTCCTACAACGAGGCACTGCATCTTCTGATTGAAAGAGAAAATATCGATACAAAAGAGCGAAATGTTCTGGTCAGCCATCAGTTTTATCTTCCGTCCGGCAGAGAGGCGGAGGATGTAGAGCGAATGGATTCCGAGATCCGCACGGTCGGAAATATCGATGAGATCTCAGCAGATGTGCTGGAAGTGTTTGATTATGCGGCACTTGGACATATCCACAAACCGATGAAAGTAGGAAGCGAATATTATTGTTACTGCGGAACACCGCTTGCCTGTTCGGTCAGTGAAGCCGGACAGAAAAAAGGCATTGTGATGGTGACGATGAAAGAAAAAGGAAATATTTCCACGGAAGTGCTTCCGCTTCCGCCGCTTCGTCAGGTGCGTGTGATAAAGGGAGAATTTCAGGAGGTGCTTTCGCAGGCATGCGAAGATTATGTCACGGTCGTGCTCACAGACAAAGAAGATCTCGATGTGATCGACCTCAAAGACCGTCTGCGAAATGCATTTCCATATCTGCTTGAGATCCGCAGAGAGCGGGAGCGCAGAGCAGAGTACAAAAGACAGAGCAGAAAGATCGAAGAACTGGACCCGTTTGAACTTTGCTGTTCGTTTCTCGGGGAACATATGGATGAGGAAGAACGTGAGATGCTTCTGGATGTGATCAGCAGTGTACAGGGGGTGAAATAAGATGCGGCCGTTAAAACTTGTGATGCAGGCGTTTGGTTCCTATGGAAACCGAACCGAGATTGATTTTGAAAAACCGGATCAGAATTTATTCCTGATTACCGGAAATACCGGCTCCGGAAAAACAACGATTTTTGATGCGATTGTGTTTGCTCTCTACGGAGAAGCCAGCTCCAATGCAAATAAGAAAAACGGTGCGGAACTTCAGAGTCAGTTTGTGGAGATCGGGACGGAGCCGTTTGTCTCCCTGACTTTTTCTGAGAAAAACGGAACTGAGATCGATCTTTATACTGTGAAACGCATTCCGCGTCATGTACGTCCGCTGAAACGCGGCAGCGGCGAAAAAATGGTCAGTGAGGAAGTTTCACTTACCATGCCGGACGGCAGCGAATATCCGGCAAAAGAGACGGATGCGAAACTGATGGAGATTGTCGGACTGACAAAAGAGCAGTTTATGCAGGTTGCGATGATCGCTCAGGGAGAATTCATGGAACTTCTGCGTGCAAAATCAGATGATAAAAAAATGATCTTCCGCAAGCTGTTTCACACCGGTCTGTACGAGGAGATCAAAAATGAATTTGCCGTACGCAAAAAAGAAAAACAGGCAGAGATCGATCAGATCCGCATACGGTGTATTGCCGAGATCAGCCGCACAGAACTTCCGGAAGATTCAGAGTATACGGCATTTCTGAAAGAAAAGAAAAAAGAACTGGAAAAGTCAAAAGACTTTTCCGTGACAGTCCTGGAGCAGTTTTTGGAGAAACTGGAATTTCTGTGCGAAGAGCTTTCAGAAAAGACAAAAGAAGCAAACAAGATTGTGCAAAAGCGAAGCCAGGAGCGTGACTGTGCAAGAGATGCCGTATCAAAAGCGTCTCAATTACTGAAGTTTTTTGCGCAGATGGAAGATGCAGAAAAGACCCTGCAGAGCTTAAAGGAGCAGGAAGAAGCGGTCACAAAACAGCAGGAACTGGCAGTTCAGATCGAAGATGCCTGGGAGGTACAGGCCGTTTATCAGCGGCTTTTGGACTGCAAGAAAACACTGGAAAAATTAAAATCCGATCTTCAGGAACAGACCGAACAGCTTCCGAAGCTTACGGAAGATACAAAACTCTGTATACAAAATGCAAAAGATGCCAAACATCAGCAGGAAGAAGAACTTGCGGCTTTTACCAAAGTGGAAGAAAAAGTCAAAAAAGCCATGGAAGTCTTTACAAAAATGGAAGCTGCCAGGCAGGATGTGATCCAAAAAGAAAAAGCCGCCGAAAATGCGGAAGAAAAAGAAAGAGCAGTCAAAGCCCAAAAAGAGCAGCTTGAAAAACAGCAGGAAGCGTGGCGGGAACGCTCACAGCAGCTTGCACAGTCGGAGAAAAATCTTGCCCTCTGGCAGGCAAAACAGAAAGATTTCGACTTGCTGGAAACGGAATTTTCCAAGGCAGAACAAACAGCGAAAGAATATAAAACACAAAAACAGACAACGGAAAAAAGACGTCTTGCCTATCAGAAGGCCAGCCTGGAATTTGAAGAAAAAAATGCCGTCTACGAGCAGAAACGAAAGATCTTTTTGAACGCACAGGCCGGATTTCTGGCACAGGAATTGGAAGACGGATGTCCGTGTCCGGTCTGCGGTTCTCTTGAGCATCCATCCCCGTGCAGGCTCGAAGAAGCACATCAGAATCTGACAAAAGAGATGATCGAGGAACTGGCACTTCAGGCAGAACAACTGCGAGGAAAACAGGAACAGGCAGCAGCGGCGGCAGAATCCGCAAGGAGCCTTCTGGAAGAAAAGCAGAAAAATGCCGGGGAAAGTTTTGAACATCTCTGCCGCAGGGCAGAAGAAGTTCTGGATTTAGAAGAAATACGTGCGGACTTTCTGGAGCAGATGAAAAACGAATTTTTACAGCAGCGTAAAAAACTGGAGGCAGAAGGCAGACAGCTTCAAAAAGAAGTGAAAGAATATCAAAAGCTGCTCGAAGCCCTTACAAAAGCAGAAGAGCAGAAAAAGAAACTTCAGGAGAAACTTGAGCAGTCCGCAAAAGAAACAGCAGATGCCAAAACCGCTCTGGAGCGAAGCCGTGTGATGCTGGAGAGCCTGGAAGGATCAAAAGATTACCGGAATCCGCAGGAAGCAAAGGCGGCGTATGAAAAAGCAGGTATCGCCAAAAAGGAAAAAGATGTACTTGCCATGCGGGCAGAGGTCAGACTGCAAAAAGCACAGGAACAGGAAAACCGGGCACAGACCTTAATTGCGAAGTATAAAAAAGAAATCCCGCAGCAGATGGAAGAGAAAAAGATCCGGCAGCAGGCTTATCAGAAAATCTTGGAAGAAAAACATTTTCAGGAAGAAGTCTGGATGGAACTGACCGAAACTTACACCAAAACGCAGGTACAAAAATGGAAACAGGATGCACAGGATCATGGCAGACAGAAAGCGGCGGCCGAAAGCCTGATAAATTCTGCAAAAGCAGCGATCGGCGAACAGCCAAAACCAGTCCTGGAAGAACTGGAAAAAACCAGTGCGGCAGCAGAAACAGCATGGAAAGAAAGCCAGCATGTTCTGGAACGATGGCAGGAAACTTGGCGGATCGATCAGAAAGTCTGCCAGGCATTAAAACCGCAGATAGAAGAACGCAGTGAAGTGATGCATCAGTATGAAAAATTAAACGGCCTGTATCAGCTTCTCTCCGGAAACAGGAAAAATTCCAGAATGGATATTGAAACATATGTGCAGCGGCATTATCTGGAGCAGATCCTGGAAGCGGCAAACCAGAGATTTCAGGACATGTCCGCAGGACAGTTTGAACTGCGGATGTGCGATATTGACAAAGCCGGAACAGGCAAAAACAGAGGTCTGGATCTGATGGTTTATTCTGCTGTGACCGGAAAAGTCCGTGAAGTGCGAACGCTCTCCGGCGGCGAGTCCTTTATGGCAGCACTGTCCCTGGCACTTGGTATGGCAGATCAGATTCAGGAAAGTTCCGCAGCGATCAACCTTGATATGATGTTCATCGACGAAGGGTTTGGATCACTGGATGAACATTCCAGAGATCAGGCAGTAAAAGTCCTTCAGAACATGGCAGAAGGCGAGAAACTGATCGGAATTATTTCGCATGTGACCGAACTGAAGCAGGAGATCGAAGACCAGCTAATCGTGACAAAAGATGATCAGGGCAGCCATACCTGCTGGCAGATCAGTTAAAACGAATATGGACATAAAAAAGCAAGCTCATGTGGATTCAGGTTTTTTATCCCTGAGGTATCATAAATTTGGCGAAAGGAGGGGACAGAACATGCAAAATAAAAAGACAGAAACAATCGTTGTTGACAAGCGCCCAACGATTGCAGAATGGCCGGTTCGAATCTGGGCGATGGAAGAAATACCGGAAATTTTCGATCTGGAAGCAAGAAAGTCCATGAAAGGAATTTTTGCCCAGTATCACATGGTATATTCGCCGATTCGCCGCACAGCACCGGATTCTTTTGAATATATGTTCGGGTACGGCGAAGAGGAAATTTTTTATCTCAAAAATGAGAAAAATGAAGTTCGCAGGACCGTTCTGAAATGCAGTCAGATAGAGGAGATTTACACAGAGAGAGAATTGCTCAATGCAAAGATTATCGTGAAATATAAAGCAGATTTACAGGACAGGGAACTGCAAACACTGGAATTCCCTTACATTCCATCGGTATATTATCTTTATGATCCGTTTCTGAACTGGATGCTTGGACTGGAACGGGAATTTGTGCCGGCACTTGCAGAGCGGGAACATCCACGTCCGGAAAAATTGTACAAAGAAAGTCCGGTCATGTACAATTATGTGCTGGCAGCTTATCGACTGGGAGATCGTATAGAAGATTATAAATATACATCAGAACAGCACCGGCACAAGTGGATGCCGTGGAAAAAAGTACTGGAAGAATGGCTGGAAGTTCCGATGAGCAGAGGAACTTTTACACTGCACAGCCTGGAATATCTGACCGAGTGCGGTTATCTGAATCTGAGGAATAAAAAGGAAACGGTACAGCTCAAAAAACAGTGAACGAAGAGAAGGAATGAAGTATGTGGCTGATTTATGCAGTTGCTTCTGCATTTTTTGCGGGAGTGACTTCGATTCTGGCAAAATGCGGAATCCGAAAAACCGATTCGAACGTAGCGACTGCACTGAGAACCGTAGTGGTACTTATTTTTTCCTAGATCATGGTTTTTCTGACAAAAGTTCAGGGACAGATTACAGGAATTGACGAAAAAACTCTGCTGTTTCTGGTCTTGTCGGGCGGAGCGACCGGGGCATCCTGGCTTTGCTATTACCGGGCACTGAAAGAAGGACCGGCGAGTGTTGTCGTGCCGATTGACAAACTGAGCGTGCTGGTTACGGTAGCGTTCTCGTATTTTGTATTTGGAGAAAAATTAGGAAAACGCTCCGCTGTTGGACTGGCACTGCTGACAGCAGGAACAGTCGCCATGGCATTTATATGAGTTGCCCGACAAATGAACACTATAAGTACCTTGAAAATTTAATACATTACCTTGTAAATAAGTAGTACAATAGAGATGAACTTTAGGAGGTTTCATTATGGCATTTTCAGTCAATTCATCTCAACAAATATCACAACCGATCTCAAAGGGACTGATGTGGCAGATATCTATGCAGATTTTAAATTCTCAGAGGACGGAAAAGAAATCATTTCCTGTCCAGCAGGTCATAGACCCAAAAGCAATGTATATGACATCAATACACAAAAATGCAAAGCATCTTTCCCGATAGAACAATGCAAAAATTGTCCACATTTTGCGGAATGTAATCCCCAGCTCCATGTAAGGGTTGCAACTATAAAACTTGCAAAACGAACTTCCTACCATGCAGAACAGCAAAGGTTCCTTAAAACTAAAAAATTCAGCGAATATGCACGCTTTAGAAACGGAGTAGAAACCATTCCGGCAGCATTAAGGAAACGACATAACGTTGACAAAATGCCTGCGAGAGGATTACTACGCTGCAGGCTATATTTTGGGTTTAAGATAGCAGCAATGAATGTGCGGAAGCGGGTCAAATATATGAGCAGCTTGGGCAAGTGTGCTCCAACCCCGGAAATAGTTTAATAAAGAGGGTTCCCAAAACTCTGTCCATAGCTCAAACGAAGTTCTTTTCATAGTGATATTACAAAATCAAGATAATGTATTAAATTTTCAAGGTACAAGATAGTACAGAGACAAAAAATATATCTCATTTGTCGTTTAACTCATTTATATGTTATAAGGAGAAAATAAAGATATGAATAAAAAATTAGAAGCATTACAGGAATATTTAAAAGAACTCGGAAGCGTAGCGATCGCATTTTCAAGCGGTGTGGACTCTACCTTTCTTCTGAAAGTGGCACATGATGTGCTTGGAGATCAGGTGATCGCGGTGACGGCACAGTCCTGCTCCTTCCCGAAACGTGAGCTGGAAGAAGCGAAAGCATTCTGTAAAAAAGAAGGCATCAAACACATTATCTGCGAGTCAGAAGAATTACAGATCGAAGGATTTTCCCATAATCCAAAGAACCGTTGTTATCTTTGCAAACATGAGCTGTTCGAAAAGATCGGAAATATTGTAAAAGAAAATAATATCAAGTATGTTGCAGAGGGTTCTAACATGGATGACAACGGCGATTACCGTCCGGGACTGCAGGCAGTGGCAGAACTTCACGTAAAAAGTCCGCTCCGCCACGTAGAACTGACAAAACAGGAGATCCGTGATCTTTCAAAAGAAATGGGACTTCCGACCTGGGACAAACAGTCCTTTGCCTGCCTTTCCTCACGTTTTGTTTACGGAGAAGAAATCACAGAGAGCAAACTTTCGATGGTAGATCAGGCAGAACAACTACTTCTGGACATGGGATTCCATCAGTTGCGTGTCCGCATCCACGGACAGATGGCAAGGATCGAAGTGATGCCGTCCGAATTTTCAAAACTGATGGAAGATGCAAACAGAGAAAAAATTGTTTCCGAATTCAAAAAAATCGGTTTCAGTTATGTGACACTGGATCTTCATGGATACCGCATGGGAAGCATGAATGAAACAATCAAAACAGATAAATAGTTAGAGCAGGAATTATAAAACAAAAGATGTTCTGATTTCAGTATTATCATAGATGAAAATCGCAGATTAAGACGAAGGAGAAAAAATGACATCAAAAAAATATACAAAAGAAATCGTGTTCAGTGCCATGTGCATCGCACTTGGCTATGTCACATCAATGATTAAAATTTATCATTTTCCATTTGGAGGTTCTGTTACCCTTTGCAGCATGCTGTTCATCTGCCTTCCGGGATATTTCTTCGGATTAAGGGCAGGCCTGATCAGTGCAGCAGCCTATGGAATCCTGCAGTTGCTGGTTGAACCGTACATCCTGTTTCCAATCCAGGTAATCGTGGATTATCTGCTGGCATTTGGCGCGCTGGGACTGTCCGGCATCTTTTCAAAATCCAAATATGGACTGATCAAAGGATATCTGCTCGGAATCTGCGGACGCTATGTTTTTGTAGTCCTTTCCGGATGGCTGTTCTTTGGTGAATACGCCTGGGAAGGATGGGGAGCACTGCCATATTCCCTGGCATACAATGCAGCTTATGTATTCACAGAAGGAGCACTGACTGTTGTGATCCTGCTGATCTCGGCAGTGTCAAAAGCACTGGCGAAAGTAAAGACGATGGCGGTGAACCCTTAAGTGAAACGTTTTTCATGCCAGACACAAAAGGCAGAACACATGGCATATTTTATGCCACAGTGCCTCTGCCTTTTGTGATGTATGGAGAACTTGAAGATAAACACTTTGTTCCAGGTTTCACGTGCGTTCAACTTGAACTGTATACAAAAAGATTGACAAGGATCGCTTATCTATGTATAATAATCACAAAATAGTTTTAAAACAAATTTTATCTCACATTCATTGCCGTTCGGCAGGAAAATCCAATAAAACTTTATACCTGCACGAAGCGGCTTAAAAAATATAGGGTATCATGTTTGAAAAAATTTACTGATCTTCCAGGCTGTTTTGTGTTAAGGAAATCTATTTGACATAAGAAAAGGAGCAGCCTATGGGACAAAAAGATATTATGGAAAAGATACTGGAAGATTATAATGATATATTTGCAGACATTATAAATGGACTGATTTTCAAAGGAGAGCAGCGGGTTTTGCCGGAATCTCTGGAAAATACACAGGTTCGTTCTCAATATAAAGCAGAAGATGGAACTGTACACGAACTGGAAAGAGATGTAACAAAATATTGGAAAGATAAAAAAGTAGAGCTTGCAATCTGTGGAATTGAAAATCAAAGCAGCGTAGAAAAAAATATGCCATTTCGTATTATAGGATATGACGGGGCTGCATATCGCAGTCAGTTGCTTAATAACAGAAAAGAAATCTTACCGATTATGACTATTGTATTATACTTTGGCACGAGTCATCACTGGTATGGCAAAAAGAATATCAAAGGGTTGATGAAAATTCCGGAAGGTCTGGATGATTATATCAATGATTATGAAATGAAGGTGTTTGAGATTGCATGGCTTACAGAAACAGAAATCAGCCGCTTCCAGAGTGATTTTAAAGTTGTGGCAAATTTCTTTGTTCAGAAAAGGAAGAACAAGAATTATATTCCGGATGATCCAACAGAGATTAAGCATGTAGATGAAGTACTGAAACTTCTCCAGGTTATGATCGGAGATGAAAGGTATCAGATGATATTCCAGAAAAAGAAAGGAGTCCGCAGTATGTGTGATGTAGCAGAAAGACTTGAAAAGATGGGAATGGAAAAAGGAATAGAACAAGGGGTTAAGCAGGGCAAGAAGATAGGAAGAAATGAAGGTATTCACGAAGAAAAAGTCCGTGTATACAAGAAACTACTTGAAAAAGGATTTCCAGAACAGGAAGCACAGGAGATAGCAGAACTGCCGGAAACACTGGGGGTGTAACTAAAAAGTTGTCGAGAAATTGATATACGGAAACAGGACGCCGTTCACTGCAAAAC
>CAJMMS010000018.1 GCA_905214675.1 uncultured bacterium | reverse complement strand
ATAATCCCCCGGAAAAAATTTGCCTGCACCGCCCGTTACCTGTGCACTCTTTTCTTCCCCAAGAATCAGATTGCCGCCAGCTTCGATTACCTGATTGCTGCCGCTGTTGCCATTGCCGCCATTGTTGTTATTACCGTTATTACCATTGTTACTATTATCAGGTTTTGAACTTCGCATTTCATCAGAACACACCGTTCCCGCATAAGACCAGAGATCAGAAGATGAAAGATTAAGATTCAAAGCGGGACACACACCATCCTCATCAACATTCACATCATTACCATAACGGCCAACATAACCGTCGACATCAACCAGCAATGAAGAATTCGTAACAACGCCCGGCGTGCGGAGCCACCAGGAACAGTCTCCGTAATAATAATAGTTTACGTAATAACAACTAATCACTCCATTTGCTTTGGCATACGTACTGCTCTTTCTTCTCCTTGCTTCATCATCTGTGTCCTCCACTTCTGCAAACCCGTAAAAGCCGGCTTTTGTGCCATAAACCTCCTGCTCAGAGAGCAGAAAAATCTTATCGATTGTGTTATTACCGCCCTCTGTCCCATATAACTGGTTATCTGCGTTTTCCAATTCTGTTGTGCAAATTGCCTGCTGTTCGGCACTGGTAAATGCATCCTGCAAAAAGCTGTCACTGCGGTAATCCATCTTCGGCTCATTCATTTCCGGACCATATCCATTGAGCCAGCTTCGCATACTGCTGCTCTCCCAGGTGACACTTGTATCATTGTTATTGTATTTCTGGTCATCCAGTGCCAGGTCTGCATGAAGAAATGCCCGATTGCCTGCTGTACTTAAGACACGCCACTTGATCGGCTCATACCGGAAATAGTGCCAGGAAGTACTGTCTTTCCATCTGTAACCACCTTCATATGAATAGATTCTAAGGGCATCCTCTTTTTTCATCCGGCGATATTTGTTTCCATCCAGCGTGATTTCATTATCACTCCAGCCATTGGCAGTTTCCAGTTTCTGAAACAGAACAGCATCCTCGATGATATCCGTCTTTGGATTATAATAATCTTTATATATCGCATTATAACTTGCTGCATCTGCAACTACTTCCCTCTGCGGATAACTTCCAAACCAGATGCAGTCCCAGGTCACTTTCTGTCCGGCTTTCATGGTGTCATCTTTTACAATGCGTGGATTTTTCAGGGTTACGGATGCTGACCTCACTTCTTTTGTCGGCATGACAAGGGATGCTGCCGGCAGTGCGGTGACTGCCAGTGTGGCTGACAGAAATCCTGCCAGCAGTTGTTTTGTTGTTTTTCGCATAGATTCACCTTTCCTTTCCATATGTATTTCTTTTCTTTTTTCCCTGTTTCCTTTTTATCTTACCAGCCTTTCCACACGATTTTGTTCTCATCGGCGATTTTCTGCAATTTCTTTTTTAATTTTTGTTCTTCTTCGGAATCGTTGCTGCGATAATACATCTCCCACTGTTTCTGGTCGGCATTTTTTGAAAGATGCAGTTCCGGGGATGTGTTTTTTTCTCCTGCCCAGACATAAAAGGTGTCATAGCTGTAATATCCGGTTGTGGAGATACATGCCTGCAAAAGTTTGCGGATGGATTCGCTCACCGTTTCTGCATAAGCTCCATCCAGTTCCATATGCATCGTAATGTCCAAAAACAGATCGTCCGATTCCTCCACTTCTGCATCCGGCAGGATTTCTGCCAGCTTCTCCAGAAGCTGCGTTTTATTGTCATCCCGGAAGGCATATTCTGTTTTTTCCTGCCTGCTTTCACTGCTCAGTCTGCTTCCGGTTCCATACTGTACATCGATCAGCTCAAAACCACTTTCATACAGGAAAGCTTTCTGGGCAATGTCCAGCATCTCGATCAGTGGCTGCTGTGTCTCTGACAGGCTTTCGCTTTCCCCGATTTCTGCGACCGGAAAGAGATAAGTACCCGACCTCTCCTGGCTTTCTTCGCCCGCTTTCAATGGGGAAGGTGGACGTTCTGCCAAAGCATATTTTCCGGTGCTGCTCTCCAGAGTCAGATAAAGTGTCTGGTCTTTGAATGTTGCTTCTGGAATGTTTTCATATTCGCTCTGTACACACAATTCATAGCCGTTATCCGTTTTCTGAAGAGAAATTCCGGATACGTTCAGCAGGGGATTTCCCCAGATATCTTCTATGTGCAGCTCGATATGCGAAGCAAGGATTTCGGATAAAAATACCGACATATCTTTCTGCTCCACCCGGATCAGAAGATGACGGTTATCTTCTCTTGATATACCGATCGCATAAGGGATTCCCAGCTTTTCCAGCCGGGCAGACAGATCGATCAGCGTATGGTAATACGTTCCTTTTGTTTTATTCCAGGAAGCTTCCTCTGTACCCAGCCAGTCATAGACATATGGTGCATATTCCAGCGTGACCGATGGTTCTTTGATTTTTTCTGCATCCACCCAGTTTCTTGCTTTCAGATAACTCTGGACAGTCCAGTCCGCCTTGTGTTCTTTTGTCAGATGAAAAGATGATAAAACAGTATCTTCCTGAAGCTTCGTTTCCAGTTCCGATTTCTTCTCCTGATAGGTTTTCCAGGGCAGGACAACCCGGATTTTGCCATCCTTTTCGGTGATGTAGCGTTTCCTGGAAAGTGCTGCGATCTCTTCTTTCAGAAGCGGCACCGCTTTTTTATATTCAGTCCTTGCCATATGTTCATCCGGCACCAGCAGCAGGATTTCTGTCTCGGTGCCAAGGAAATACAGTTTTTCCCGGTAAACACGGCAGATACCGGCGAGCAGAAGCAGGCAGGCAAGGCAAAGTACAGCTCTTTTCAGGATGTGGCTGCGTTTCTGCTCCGGCTGCGGTTTCTGTTCTTCCAGCCATTCCTTCAGTGCATCCTCCAGCTCCTGCATGGACGTATAATTCTGATCCGGATCGACGGACATGCCTTTTTCCATGATCTGATGCAGCCGTGCATCGCCCTGCGGATCTGCCTTTTCCAGCGGCTGCATTTCATCGAACAGCAGACGCAGGATACGCGCCTGCGGTATTTTCCGGCTTCGGCAGATATAAAAGATTTCACAGATGTCATAGCAGTAATCTCCGGAACCTTTTTTGCGGCTTTCAAAAGCAGGAAAGATGGAGAAATCTCCATGTTCACTGACATAAATCTCCTGTAAAAACAGATCGTTCACGCCTGCCGCTTCCAGTTTTTTGAAGCAGGATACCAGGACAAGCAGTTTTTCGATAAGCTGCTGTATCGGCATTTTTTCTTTTTCCATGCAATAAGTCCGAAGCGGTTCGCCCTTTGGCTCTTCCAGGATAATAAAAAAGAAAGGTTCTGTTTCTATGGTATCGATCACCGAACACAGACCGGAAAGACCGCTGAAATCGCCCAGCGCCTTTGCCTGCATCTCCAGTGCATTCCGGTCATAGATTTCGGTATCGTATCGAAAGATCCGTACCTGCCGCTGTGTGTATTGATGAACGCCTGCAAACAGGATTTTTCCTTTTTCACGGATCAGCGCCTCTTTGAGGATGTAACGCCCATCCAGAATCGTTTCCTCTGAAGTGTTATCATTCCAGGAAGATCCGCTCTCCCCATGCGACATAGTGCTCCACCTCCCCGATATGATGGTTCTTTAAAAAGGATGAATCCGTCAGAAGATGGCTCAGATTTTGCTGTTTTTCATCCTCCGGATCCGTCCGGAAATAACTCAGGCTGCTTATGTTTTTTGAACTGCTCTTTTTTCTTTGAAAATAAACCCGCTGTGTACTATGCGTGCTGTTCAGTCCGATGCGGACAGCATAATATTCTTCCGGCATTTCCCAAAAAAGATCCAGAATCTGCCCGATCGCGTCCGCCGCTTCTTTGGAATAGCCCTTTTGCAGATCCAGAGCAAGATTCACATCCAGGATTTCTCCGAGCGAGCTTGTCGTTCCTGCAAGTGTGATGCCTTCCCGGATCGCTTTCATTTTTTCCAGATAGGGCTTTGCTTTTTCCATATCCGGCTGATCGCTTTTGCGTTGTTCTTTTATGAATGCAACTTTCTGTCCTTTCCGGGAATACTGCACCTCCAGATCATATCCGGCTGTGTAAAAAGCAGACTGACCTGAACATACGGTAAACAATTTCCGCTCTTCTTCTCCAAATGTACCACTTTCGTTCCATAAACATGTATGGAAACGCAGGATTCCATCCGTAACACGCTCCTTCAGCGTCAGACTGGATAACGGGCATCCGTTGAGCAGCAGCGTGATCGTCTGTCCCGGAAGTGCATACTGCTTCAGCCAGGCATTTTTCGCTTCTTTGTCGTAGTCATAATCACCGATCAGCGTACAGGCAAGATCACAGGTTCCGTCTGCATTTTCTTCCACATCAAAACTGCTTACCGTATAAGAAGCATCTCCTGCTTTTACCTCAAACGAATATCCGGTCAGCAGATTTGCCAGAAACTGATTCATATCTTTCTGTGCCGTCCGGATGACAAAGTCTCCGCTTTCGTCCGGTACCATACCCATTGCATACGGGATCTCCAGCAGATCCAGACTGTCTTTTACATGGATCATTTTTTCTGCCAGTTTTCCGGCGTATTCTTCTGCGCCGTCTGTTGTGCCGTATGCGATCGTGACCGTGTCCTTTCCAAGTTCACCGACCTTGCGCTGGTAATCGCCCCATACGACACTCTGTTCTTCCCATTCTGCCGGAATCTCTGCCCCGAAATAAAATCCTTCTGCCAGTTCATCGGTATTCCAGACTGCCTGCCAGCCATTTTCGTACGTTTCTTCCGGAAGAGACTGATAAAAAGTTGTCCAGTCACCATCCGGATCGGTATAAAGATACCCAAGGCTCTCGCCGCCATTCTCCAGATCCGGATTCAGCTCCATATATCTATATTCTTTCTTATACTTCGTCTGAAGCTGCCCTTTGATCCGCTGCCCGGCTTCTTCTGTGAGCGTAATCTCCAGATAAGTATCTTTTGTGCTTTCCAGTCCTTCGATGTGCCCGGTTTTCTTTTCCACGTTCCGGATATCACTGCGTTTCAGAGATGCCTTTCTCAGGATATCCTTTGGTGAATCACCGTCCTGCCATTCGCTTTTATTCATGGAAATCTGCAAATGGTTCGGTGCCAGGATATAGCGGTTCATCAGATCCGTTCGTTCTTCCTGGAAGTCTTTTCCCGGAAAAACAGACAGCGGAAGGATCAATTCCAGGTCATCTTTTTTCTTTTTCAGCAGATACGACTTTTCTCCAAGCACTGTATCCAGGCGGTCTTTTATCGTCTGGATGGAATGTTCATATGACTTAAGATCAATATCAGAAGGTGCCACCAGCAGAAACGTTTCCGTCGGTTCTCCGTGAAACAAAAACCATGCCAGATGGCTCTGATAATACCACCAGATGCCGGCACCTAAAGCCGTCAGCGTCAGGATGGCACCGGCGGCAAATATTCCTGCTTTCTTGCTTTTTTTCTTTTCTTCTTTTGGCGGAAAAATCAGCAGGGAAAGCTCTTCCTGCATGTCCTTTATACTTTGATAACGGTCTTTTGGATACAATGCCAGACCTTTTTTGAGGATTTTTTCGATCTTCTCCTGTCCGTTTCCGGACGCGATGCCGAGCATCGACGGCATGACAAGGCCATCCTGCATGGAGCGCAGAACGGCATTTACCGGGCGCTGTCCGGTCATTCCTTCATAAACCACCGCACAGAGTGCATAGACATCTGTCCATGGTCCCTGTGTGCCGTCCCCGGAATATTGTTCCAATGGCGCATAGCCGTTTTTCAGCTCCACGGTATGTGTTTTCTGTATCATATAGTCACGTGCAGAACCAAAATCAAGCAGATCTGCCCGCAGAGTTCCATGCTCCTCTTTTGAAATACGGATATTGTCGGGGCTGATATCACGGTGGATGATACCGCTTTTATGGATCTTATCCAGTGTCTCCATCAGCGGCCAGAACAGCCGAAACAGTGTTTTTGCATCCATCTGCCCTTTTTCTTTGAAATACTGCTCCAGGGAGATCCCTTCCAGGTATTCCATCACCAGATAGGCCGTCTCATTTTCTTCAAAATAATCCAGCACATGCACAACACCCGGCTCCATAGAAAAATCCCGCACCGCTCTTGCTTCCTTTAAAAACCGTTTCTTCGCCTCCGCAAAAAGCTCCTTTTCTTTTTCACTTGCAAAAACAACCTCCGTGCCGGAGGAGCCGTCCCGCGTGATACATTCGCGGATGAACAGTTCTTTGACTGCCACCTGCCGGTCGATCTTTTCGTTGACCGCTCTGTAGGTGATGCCAAAACCGCCAATGCCAAGCATTTCCAGAATCCGGTAACGGGAATCCAGAAGGGTTCCTTTTTTCAGCGCATAATTTACCCATTCCCCCATGTCGGTGCTCCATTTCTAATGTAGTAGTTTTTTTAATCTCTCTTCTTCATTGACCGACTCGCGGTACATATGGTAGAGATAGAAATTTTTCTCTTTTCTGGCGCTCTCGGTCACACTCTCCATCAGGTAATCAACACGGTCCTTTGCAGTCAGATACTGGAGCACAAAACGGTCGAAATCATCACTGGTGCGAAGTTTTGCATAACCACATTCCAGAAGGATCGCATCCAGCCGCTCCCTATCCAGAAAAATTTCCTGATCGTTCTGCCGTTCTTTTCCGAAAAACAGAAGGTAACAGATCAAAGTGGTACGGTCAAGATCCAGCACACCTTTGATATAGTTGCGTACGGATTTCTCGCCGGAGCGGTTTTTCTGGTAGCCGCGTCCTGCTTTTTTTCCATCCGGATCGCTGTCGTCACGCTCCAGCGCATATTCCTGATCCAGCAGACGCTCCCTGTTTTCTGCTTCCTCCAGTTTTGCCGCAACCACTTCTTCATCGGTGTAGGCATCCCAGCCGTCCTCATAAGCACGGATCGCCTGCGCCAGTTCCCTTTTCTGTTCCAGGCTCATCCGGTTTGTATCGTTTCCATAATATTCAAACAGAATCTCCATCCAGTCCATGGAAATATAGCCAAAATAATAATAGTTGAACGCATCATAGAGATTTCCAAAGGACAGGGCAGCTTCATCGAAAATCTGATCCAGCTCTGCCTCCTCCCGGTTCTTTTTGCGCATTTTGGAAGAAATCTTCAGTACATTCAGATCGATCAGCGCCTGCTCGATACCAAATCCACTTCTTCTTGCCATCTTGTATGCGTCAATTTTATCCTCTATATAATAATATAAAAATTTACAGTAATAATAGCGTGCTTTTTCCCGCATCGGCCGGAAGTTTTCCCAGTTCTGATCCAGAAACTTGAAAAATTCTGCATCGGATGTGGTCTTTTCAATCTGTTTCTGGAGCTGTCTGGTTACTTTCTGCGTTTTCAGCCTTTCTTCCTGCCGGTCGGAATTTTGCAGCACATAATTTTTCAACTGCGCATAGGTAACGGTCTGATCCGGAAACCATACATCCAGAAGCCCTCTCTGTTCTTCCTTCTGCTCGCATTGCTGTTCCAGTTCTTTCCAGTCCTCATAAGAAATTCCACGCGAAAATGCATAGATCAGACTTGCCTCGACCGGATTTCGGGCATACAGCTTTTCACATCCATTTTCTTCCAGACGCGCCTCCAGTTCCTCTAAGGTCATCTGGGTAACAAAGCCCATAGCGATCAGACGGTAACGCAGCGGAATCCGCTTCATCTTGCCTGCGTCAAATTCCATACAGGTTCCAAGAAGCTGTGCGGTGTCTTTTTTACTGAAGCTTTGCATCATCTTTTCAAACAGTGATGTCATGATTTATTTCCCTCTCATATGCATGATATTCTTCTCTGATCTCGTCCTGTAGTTTTTCTGGTACGATACCATAATCTAATGATTTAAATATAGCATAGTCCTGTGACAAAATCCAGTTCATATCAGAGATTTTCCGGATAAGTTCACTCTCCCATCCCGGACGGATCGTAAGTGTTGTCTGCAAAGAGACCGGCATTTTTTCCTGGTACTGACAGCGCCCCTGAAGCAGGGCATTCCTTTTGCGGATATACCAGAGTTTCAGATTCGTCCGGTGATCCAGATGCTGCCCGCAGATCTGCTGCTTAAGAAATAATTGTTCTCCTCCTGCTGCCACCTGCAACTGATAATCTGCTTTGTAGCTTTCCCCCTTTTCATCCGTCATCGAGATCTGAAAAGAAAGTCCTTCCGCATCTGCTTTCTTTTTTAATTCTCCCGCCCCTGCACTTAACAGGACTTCGGCTGCTTTTGCAAGCAAAATCTGCTCACTTTCCCAGGAACGCTGCCCTGCCTGTACAAAAAAATGTTCCAGCATTTCAATATCTGTATCTTTCATAATCCACACCTTTCTTAGTCTCTCCTGTAAAATATTAAGTACGCGGTAACTGCTCAGTGCTTATACAGTTACCATATTTTTTGATACTCCCAGTATAACCCTTTGTCTTTACAAATTTGTTCTGAATCTGAATTTTTTTATTTTTCCGGCAATACTTTACATATGATAAAAAAAGAAACAGCAGATGTTCTTTTACACCTGCTGCCTTTTCTCACACTACGCCCCGTTTCTGTTGTTCTCCTTTGTTTTTTCTTTTCACCGCTTCACCTCACTTTGTAACTTTTGCTTCTTCTCTGTCTTGCCCCGATTGGTATAACCGGATATTTTTCCGCGTCTCACCATCCGAGAGATAAATCTTCCAGCCCTGAAATACGTTTTCCAGAAGCTTAACGTCGCAACTGTATTCGTTACAGTGTGTGATGGCAATGGATTTCTGATTTCCGAATGTCCCCACATCATTCTGACAACGTTCCTGTAATTCTTTTAAATCCAGCGTCCCGTATCGTAAACTGTCCTGATAAGGATTCGGCACATTTGTCTGGTCAGACATCTGTGCATTGATCTGATCTTTTGCACATTCCGTTGGAAATTTCCCTGCACCATGCCGCGTCAGATACGTGCGTGACACATAGCAGGTCTCGATGTTGACCGGCTCTTTCCATGCAATGCGCTCAATCACCTTTCTGGCATTTTTTATTCCGGTGTTGGATGGCGTAAGATGTGGAAAATACGCCCTGTTGTTCTGATCCAGAAGCAGACCCTGTTCTGCCTCAAATACGAAATGGGAAAATGCATCAAAAAAAGACTCATCTTCAACCACCGTCATATGTTCCCACATAAACTGCTGATCTTCCAGGAAATGCTCCCAGATCCCCTGATCCAAAAAGCGCATCTGCCACTCTTTTGTGAGTGTCCGTTTTTCCATCTGGAATCTTTGCAGATAGTAGTCGCGGATTGCTGCCATTGTATCTGGAATACCGGCACGATAACGCTTTACCGTCTCAAAAATACCAAGACCGCAGCTTCCATGTTTCTCTTTTCCGCGGGTTTCTTCTATCATCTGATTTGCCATCATATCAAACGGTGTCGTCACCCGGCAGTCACGATGCACATACACAACCGGTGTCACTCCGATGTTTTGCAGTTCCTCGTATTCCATCCGGAATATGATCGGATTTAAGATAAAATCTTCCGTTAAATACGTTGCCGCTTTGCTGCATGTGCCGGAGCCAAAATGATGAAAGACATGGCGGAGCCCATCCGGTGTCACCACCGTATGTCCTTTCTGTGCCCCGCCATTAAAGCAGATCACAAGCGTGTCCGGATTCTGTGAAAAATAATCTGTCATCATGCCTTTTCCTTCATCTCCGAAATTTGCACCGATCACGATCCTGATGTCTTTCATCCCTTTACACCCCTGTCCTAAAATTCGATCAGATCTTCGGAAGCGTTCACCGCTGAGAGTTTTCCGACGGCTGTTCGGACTGCTATTGCAGTAGAGCCATCCCAGGAATCGATCACTTCTTTTGCATCCTTTCCGGCTGCGATCTCAAGGATTGACACTATGATCTCCGGAATTTTGGTGACATCTGATACAAGGATTGCCCTGTCTCCCAGAAGTCCCATCCACTGACGCATTACATGTTCTTTTTCATAAATCATGCCATATCCTTCTTCGATCATCAGATGATACACTTCATACTGTCTGGATACTTCGACCAGCAGTTCTCTTGCAGAAAGATCCGTTTGTATAGGATCTCCGATAAACTTTTCAATCGCACTTCTTGACAGAATATCCAGATAAGGTTCATCGCCCATCGTAAATAAAAATCCCTTTTTTCCATGTTTTTCAAAAGAATCCGTTTTGGTATGTCTTGCCGCAAAATACCACGGCAGGGTGTAGGATTCCCCGTCATTGCCGCCGCCACCTCTTTCAAAGTAGACATCGTTTAACTGTTTTGCAATGCGGATATCCGATTCAAACTGTGATACCTGAAGCGGATAACTGTCACATTCTGCATCGCCGAATGCCATGATCATAACCTGCGGATCTTTTACCGGTTCGCGGTCATAGATCTGAAGCAGCAGCGTATTCAGTTTCTTTGACACGATCTCCAGAACTCTGCCCATAGATCCGGTGACATCCAGTCCTAAAATGATCGGGGTAGAATCCGGATGCTCTAAGGAATCACAGGATTCCCGGAAACGGATTCCTTTTGGTTCCATGGATGGTTTGACAGCGGTTGCTTTATACATATCCGAAACGGTAGAGGATGCCGAATATCCTCTGCTTGTTGTATAGGTACTCCAGTCACCACTTGTAAATGTTCCAAATCCCATAATACTCACACTCCTTTTTTCCGGTACACATCTTCTACGTTCATTGTGACAAATCTTCGCTCCCCATAGGAAGCTTTCAGTACACGATCCCATCTGGAAAATTCTTCGTATGGATTTTCCCCGGAAGCATTGATCAGAAATGCGCGAAACGGCTCCGGTACAGACGCATCCAGAGAAAGCTTTCTGCAGTTTGCTTCTCCCAAAAGCTGCCGCCCAAGCAGTTTTACAGACTCCAGATCTGTAAGTGTTTCTGATTTTTTGTCTGCTTTTGCCGAAATCGACAGAAGCTGAAAAATATCTTTTGATATGCCGATCATTTTTTCCTCTTCTTTTGTGGTATACCACCATCCACCCAGAAGATACACGGCATGCTCTTTTGGTGAAAGGAAACAGTTGCTTATATGGATACCATTGTGAACCAGACCATTGAATTTCAGATAACAGGTCAGATTGCACAGGCGGCTCATGATCCAGGCAACATGACGGTCATCCATTTTCCCGCTAAAATAATCCAGCACCGTTTTTAATGGATACACATCTTCCGGTTTTTCCAGTACGATTACATATTCATTCTGCTTTGTCTCAAAACAGTCATATAATTTTGGCAGAATACGAGAGAAGTTTTGTTCCATCGTCCGGTCTTTGTAAGTAAGGCCGTGAATTCTGAAAACAGCATTGTTATAATATTTTTCCTTATCTGCTTTCAGCTTATATACCACTTTTGTTTTCGTGACATAACACGTTCCCAGTTCAAAATCAAAACAGGTATCATAATTCAGTGCAATCTTTCTGCCTGTTTTTTTGCTGATCAGAATATAATCCGTCTTTTCCCACTGACCATCTGCCAACAACAGAAGTGCACGGTTATACAACTCTGTAATCTTTGCAAAAACATCCGCAGAGCGTGGATCCGGATTCATATCCGGATGCCACTCTTTTGCCAGTTCTTTGTATCGAATCTTTACGTTGTCCTCACCGTACGGAAACAGATCCCCGCATTTGGTAATGGACAGGATTTTTTCTGCGTTCAAACCATCATCTCTTTTCTATTTTGGCCAGTACTCCATCGTAAAAGTTCCTTCCCCTTCACCGCTTTGTTCAAATTCCAGACGATCTTTTCCTTTCGTAATGCTCTGAAACTCCATATCAATCTGCCTTGCCAGTTCCGGATCTACAGATTTATAAAATCTCCATTCAAAGCTATGATCAGCACCATTATTAGATGCGTTCGATGAATATATGGTTTCATCCTCACCGTATAAGGATTTCAAAGCTTTTGAAAATGCATCATCATAGGTTACTTTTAAATTACCGCCATTGATACGAAGATCGATATCAGAAGCTGTTGACCGGACGTCAATACCAACTACCTCCTGACTTTCATTCACGGTCCGCTCTTCATCACTGTCATTGATCACCATTACTTTGATATATGAATCTTCTCCCGGTACTGGATATACTTCAACATTCATATAAGATTGTCCTTCCATCTTACAGGATAAGTAATCATCGGATATGGTACAGCCATTTTCCAGAAAGTCATCCAGCGTACATGGAAGCTGATAATGCTCTCCCTGAAGTTCAAACTGGTACACATTTTTTATATCGTCTACCGTCTCTACAAGAACAGATGCTTCAACAGGTTCCGATTCCGTTTCAGCAGATTCTGTTTCCGGATTTTCTGCTGTATCCTCCACATTTTTTGTTTCTTCCTGAGCTTCGGATCCCATAAGTTTCTTAAATGCACTGCTGCCCTGACTCTGGCTGCTTGAAGTACTGCTGCCGCATCCTGTCATGCCAGCTACCATTCCAAATACTAATAATAAAGCGATACGTTTTTTCATGTTGTTCTCTCCTAATCCTTCATAAATAAAATATTTTTTATATCCGTCTGGTTCTTCATTTTCTACATTGGCCAGTACTGCATATAGAATTTTCCGGCACCATTTTTCATAGAAAACTCAATCATATCTTTGCCTTTTTCAAATGTGTCAGAACCTGTGTTTTCCATAAGTTCCGGCTGCACGCGTCTGTAAAATCTCCATGACCAGGTGCAATCTTTCTCACTTTTCTTCTGCACACTGTATACTTTTCCGTTTTGACTGTATATCGCCTGCAAATTTTCTAAAAAAGCATCATCAAATGCTACTTTTACACCATTGTTAATATAGAGATTTGCATTTGATCCTTTGGTGCCTGTGATTGCAACCACTTTCTGGCACTCTTTCACCGTCTGTGCCTGATCACTTTCATTGATGACCGTTGCTTCTATGTATCGGTTTTCTCCTGGTACCGGATGTACACACACCTTTACCGCTTTCTGCGCTTCTATACTATAAGATAATTCTTCATCGGATATCGTACAGCCGTTTTCCAGGAAATCATCTATCGTACATGGAAGCTGATAATGAATTCCTTCCATATCAAACTGATAAACTTTTTTAACATCTTCCACGGTTTCTACGGTAACAGGCTCAATTTTAGGAGCCTCTGTTTCGGTTTCCGTGGCTGTTTCTGTGGCTGTTTCTGCATCCATTTGTGCCGCATTTTTGCTGCTTCCGCAGCCAGATGCCAGCCCTAATGTTAAAGCAAGCACCAGAACGGTTTTTACGGTTTTATTTTTCATTTTTCTTCTCCTTGTCCTTTCAGCCATGCCTGATAGGAAAAACACGGCATAAGCTGCAATTTGAACAGATTTTTTTCATGTAACACATCGATTTTTTCTTTTGTTTTTGGATCTTCGATCTTTCCTGTCCGGATATAGCGATCCAGCACCTCATAAGTAAAGCCGAGATGATCTTCATCTGTCTGACCGCAAAGTCCGTCGGACGGCACTTTATCTACCAGTGCCGCCGGCAGACCGGTTGCATAGCCGACCTGCTTTACTTCGGAAACGGTGAGCTGGGATAACGGACTGAAATCACCGGCTCCATCTCCATATCTGGTGGCATATCCTACCCAGTCCTCGGAGAGATTGCAGGTATTTGCCACACGTCCGTTTACCGACTGGGAGACAGCATATAAGACGGACATACGTATTCTTGCCGGCAGATTGATCGCCGTCTGCTCTGACCAGGTTCCGCCAAGTTTTGGTTCAATTTCTTTTTTTACCGCCTGCAAGGTTTCGTGAATGTTGACCACGCAGTTTTCGATCCCAAGATATTCCACAAGAGCCTGGGCATCTTTTCCGTCTGCCTGTTGTCCGTCCGGCATCCGTACGCCAAACACACGCTCTTTGCCAAGTGCCTCCACGCACAAAGCGGCAACGATACTGGAATCTTTTCCTCCGGAAATGCCGATCACGGCTTTGCAGTCTTTTCCATTGTTTTCGAAAAATGCCCGAATCCATTCCACGATTGCATTTTTTACAGCGTTTGCATCAAAATCCTTCATTTTTCTGTTTCCTCCCATTTTCTGCAAGAAACTTAATCTTCTTTGATCCGGTACATGCGGTTACGGATATCCAGGAAGGTATCTTCTCTTACCAGTTTTCCATCCCGGAATACGGTTGTCAGCAGGCTGTCCCGGCTCATTTCCATGAGCTGATCCTGGCACTTCAGCTCACCGTTTTCTTCATATACCAGACAGCATCCTCGGTGTGATTTTTTCAGGTGACTGGTATCGGTCTTTGGATCTTTGTAGATCATCAGTTTCTTTCCGTCGATGATTCCATAAGTCGCTTTCATGGCGATACCAAAGGTATCTCTTGTGACGACAACAAGCCTGCCGTTTTCTACAATGGCAGTAAAACAAAAAGCTCCTACCCCATAGGCAATGTTGTTTGCCGCAAATCCGCGCTCTGCCAGTTCTTTCCAGATGGTCTCTACGTTGGAAAGTGTGCAGCCGTCCCCGTAGATGATTCCGATATGCGGATCTAATACTTTATAACCTTTCGCATTTGTCGTACCGCCGAAAATCTCCCAGAGACGCTCTACTGTTTTCACTGATATTTCTACAATATCTCCGCTGTCCGGACGCACCAGAAGTTTTCCGTTGTGGTGCATGATTTCGTCCCTGCACTGTGGCAGGATACGATCGATCATGTTCCAGTAATCATAGGTATCGGATACCATGCTGAAAGAAGTGTCCGGATAAAGCTCTGTTAAAAGTCTTTTCACAAAAGTGATCTCATCGCCATCCATTGCATAATTGGCACCCATAACCGAATGTTCCGTTGATACGGCTCCAAGACCGAGATGGTTCTTTTTGCAGTCTGCATGATAATAACGGTCGATATAAGAAATCGCAGGAATGGTTGAAGTCTTGTTAAAAGACAAAAGCCAGGAAGCCGAACATCTCACTGCCTCATCCATACAGGACATTCCGCGCATGCCAAAATCGGCACATGCCATATCCCCAGGCAGTCCATCGGTCGTTTTCCCATACCAGTGATCCGCAATCTTCCGATACATATAGCCGATGGTTGCATGACAGCACGGCTTCCAGAGTTCAACCTGAAGAATACATTCGATCCACTGAACCAGCCATGCAAATTTTTCATGGGTATTGGTGATCTCAATGCATGGCACTCCCATCGGAACCAGTGTTCCTTCCGGCAATGCCCGGATCTCAAGTGGAAGATATCCAAGTTCATGAAGTTCTTCCAGTTTCTCAAGATCATAGTTTTTTCTTCCAATCTGAATATCCATGGACGCTGTATACAAATCCAGCATTTCTTCCTTAGACAGTTCAAAAAAGTTTTTCTGAAAATATTCCATCAGATATTCTCTGATAAATGCCTGCAGTCCGAAAAAGACCATTTTATTCTGTTTTTCCAGCATTGATTTACGCGGCACCCAGTACGACACCAGTTTGGTCAGTCCTTTCGGATACATCCGGTCGTGACATTGTTTATAAGTATCACTTAACAGTAATGCCATCGTACGATCCATGTTTGTTCACCTCCATTACAGCAATTTTCTCATGTTTTCCTGTGTACAGACTGTTTGTTGTAAATACTTTTTCGACCGTTCCATCTTCCAGTGCTTTTCGCAGCGTTCCTTTTTCCCGGTCAAGAATGGAGTTTTCTGTGTGTGTCGCATAAGCATAAATTTTTTTGACACCGGCTTTTTTCAGTTCCAGTGCACTGTAATACAGCGATCCACCATAGGCAATGATATCATCGATCATAAGCACTTCTTTTCCACCAAGATCAATCCCGTTCGTCTTGATCTCAAGACCTGTAATCCTGCCGCTTCTCCAGTCGCGTTTCTTTTCACCGTAGCAGTATGGCAACTCTGTAAACAGATCACGGTACCGTTTTGCCGCACCGGCATCCGGAAAATACAGTACAATCCCTTCTGGAAGCTGTTCTATCACTTCCTGGATGTACGGCTTCGGATTTTCGTTTACACAACGATTTAACAGCGCAGCCGAAACATCACTGTGTGCATCCAGAACATATACTTTTGAAAAATCAAGTCCGTTCACAAAATCACAGAAATATTTCAGGGTAAACACTTCATCGCTGTTCTTTACCCGGTCCATCCTTGCATTTGGAATATATGGCAGGTACAGTTCATAGTCGGCATGTGCAAAATGTGTTTCCAGATGTCTTTTCAGCAGCATCAGAAAAAATAATTCCTCATTTTTCTCGTACAGCCACTCTATTTCAAAACACAGCATGCCATTTTTTTCGTGCTTTTCCAGATTTTCCACATCGAGTGCCATTCTCGGTGTTCCATCCGGAAACTTGTAAATCTCAACGATATTTCCATTTAACTTCAGCATTTTCTTTCCCCCTTTCCTTTGTTTCTTATACCTTAACACAGGCCCTTTTCCATTTTGTTCCGGAAATCAGACATTAAGAAACGGCTGTGCTACACTGTTTATAAGCAGCAAAAAAGCATGAAATCCATGAATTTTCACTGTGATTCCATGCTTTTTTATGCTTTTCTGTGTGTTATCAGATTGTTTTTTTTTGTTTCAAAAAGTCTACTATTTGATACCTTATTATTTTATGTTTTCTTTTTATTTCTTAATCTTCACACTCTTTGCCTGTCCTTTTCCTTTTAGGATATTCTTATAGGCTTTCAGTTTCTTTTTCGGTACTTTGATGACTGCCTTTTTGTCAATACCTTTGAACGCATTTTTCCCTACGGATTTTTTTGTAAGCTGTGTCGATGCGATCTTAATGTTCTTCAGCTTTTTGCAGCCGGAAAATGCACCGGCACCGATCTTGCTGACATTCTTTCCAATGGTGACTTTTTTCAGTTTTGCATTGTTTTTAAATGCATTTTTGCTGATTTCTGTCACCTGGAACGTGATTTTTCCATCCGCACTTTTGATGGATGCCGGCACGTTAAAGGCTGTTTTGTTTTTGCTCACTGGTTTTATAAGAGTTACTGTACAGCCGGATGCATCTGCCTTTGTCACTTTATAAAGTGCATCCTTTGTTTTGACCGATGTTCCGGTTTTCGGAAATGTCTGTGATGTATCCGAAGGATTTGTTGTACTTCCATTTGCTGTGCTTCCCTGCGGCGGGATCACGATACTTTTGATTCCGCTAAACCATACCGTCTCCCCGGTTTCATCGAAACTGTTTTCCGGATCCGGTATCGGGATCAGCCGGTCATTGATCTTCAACTTCGTTATGTTTTTATCAAAATAATATCCTTCCCGATATCCTCTGGCTGACAGGCTCAGGCAAATTCCATAATAATAGGTTTCCAGTGCTTTGAATTTCGTGAGCGGCATACCCCAGCTTCCGTCAAAATCACCATACTTGCCATTCCAATAGTCCGAGGAAGTCCATCCTTCTTTCGAGCTGTTCCATCTTTCATGATCGATATAGTACAGAGCATCCTCCGGCACACTTCCGCTAAACTTCGGAGCATCACCCGCTTTGAAAGAAAAATCCACTCCATTTATTTCAATCACTTCTATTGGCTTCGGCGTCACTTTTTCTTCTGATCTGGCACTGTATAAGGAGACTGCAAAGCAGGTAGTTCCATTATTTCCCACGATAACTGTCTGACTGTTCACTGGTTCTCCATTCAGACTCAGTGACAGGTCCTTGGAAAACTCATTTCCATTTACTGTTTTCAAAAAAGCAGAATACATATACGTTGCGCCTGCTTCGAAAGTGGTAAACTTTGGAGTTGCAGCGGTATACTGGCTTTCATCCGAATACCAGAAAGCAACCGGTGTCAGATAACCATTGGCATCCTTCTCCATTTTTTTCCAGCGTTCATATGTAATTTCATATTTGTAAGCATTGCTGTCACCTTTTTGGGCTGTTGCTTTCGGAGATTCCCCTGCATAACAGGAAAGTGTGCTGTTTACAATATTCACATCAGAAATCTCCATTTTTTCCAGCACCCAGTCTGTCTGTATTTTGTAAGTCTGATAGAAATGACGAACAGTTACCATCTGTCCGTTTTCTTCCACATTTTCATATTGAATGCGGATGTTCTCACCATCAATACCCCGTGTTTCTGTACCGGAAACAACTTCTGCTCCTTCACACGCTTTTTGAACTTTCTCATCATAGGCTGTAATTTTCGCCTAGATTTCATCCAGATTTTCATCTCCATCCAAATAATCGCAGGAGTCTTCTACTTCTACTGTCTCTTCATAATCCAGTACTCCATAATCTTTCATATGACGAATCTTAAGACTTGCCTTTGCATCAAAAGCCGTATGATAAGTGTATGGATCATCTGCTTCCCTGCTTTCTTTTTCTGCTGCAAATGTCTTTTTCGGTAAAAACAGAAGCATCACCATCAGCAACAGCAAAAATGTGCAATACCGTTTCCAGGTTACATCCTTGTGTCTCTCTTGTATTTTCCTCATAAAATCTCTCCTTCCATGATCTGACAGAGTACTCTCTCTTTTTTCACCGCTCTGTCCAAATATATGCTGCTGAAGTCAACAAGTTTCTTTGTTTACTTCCAGTATAAAACATCCTGTTTCTTTCACAACCGGTATTCCCGAAACGTCATTTGCCAAATCGGGAATTCTTCTATTTTCATCTTTCTTTTTTTGCAAATCTCCGATACAATAAGCACATACAAACAGGAAAAAGAGGTGTTCTCATGTATTTTTATGAACAACTGAATGAATATATAAAAATTTTGAACTGCACTGCCAAAGAACTTTCTTCCGTTTCCGGAATTTCTGCCGCTGCACTCAGCCGTTATCGTTCCGGTGAACGTGTGCCGGATGTTCATTCGGAAACGTTTGAACAGCTTTGCAGTGCACTGGAAGCGCTTGGACGAAAAAAAGAACTTAATACACTCACAAACGCAGAGATCCGCCTGCAGTTTTTCGCCTGCACGGATGTCAGTTCTACGGACAAAGAACAGCTTCGGCAGAATTTTAATACGCTGATCTCCGTACTCAATCTGAATATCACAAAATTATGCCAGCATATCAGCTATGATGCATCGACGATTTTCCGTTTCCGCAACGGTACGCGCTCCCCGGCAGACCCGGAGCGCTTTACATTGTCCGTAGCAGGTTATGTGGCACGTGAATACTGCTAGGACGACGACCTTTATGTGCTGGCACAGCTTCTGGAATGTTCGGAAGAAGAACTGACCGATACTTCTGCCGTTTGCGAAAAAATCCGCCTGTGGCTTTTAAACGGTCAGAGCAGGAAAAAGGGCGAAGACAGTCTTTCCAAATTTTTATCCAAACTGGATGAATTTGATCTGAACGAATATATAAAAGTCATCCATTTCGATGAAATGAAAGTTCCAAGCGTTCCGTTCCAGTTTCCAACCGCAAAATATTATTATGGACTGGAAGAAATGATGACAAGTGAGCTGCATTTTCTGAAGGCAACGGTTCTTTCCAAATCGAACAAACCAGTTACCATGTACAGCGATATGCCGATGACGGAAATGGCAAAAGATCCTGAATTTCCAAAGAAATGGATGTTTGGTATGGCACTGCTCCTGAAAAAGGGACTGCATCTGAATCAGATCCACCATCTGGACCGCTCTTTTGAAGAAATGATGCTGGGACTGGAAAGCTGGATTCCGATGTATATGACCGGGCAGATTTCTCCTTATTACCTGAAATCCAATCCCGGCAATGTTTTTCATCATTTTCTGAAGGTTTCCGGCGCGGCTGTGCTCTCCGGAGAAGCGATTTCCGGTCATCACAGCGAGGGAAGATATTATCTTTCCAAAACAAAAGAGGACATTACTTATTACAACAAACGTGCCGAAGCACTGCTGCAAAATGCCTGTCCTCTGATGGATATTTACCGGGAAGATCAGGTGGGAAAACTGAATGCTTTTCTGCTTTCTGACCTGGCTGCACCCGGAAAACGCCGCAACATCCTTTCCACCCTTCCGCTATATACGATAGATCCTGACTATCTGGGAAATCTTTTGCAAAAACGAAAGCTTCCAAAAAAAGATCAGACTGCGATCCTTTCCTTTGCACAGAGCCAGCGTGATATGGCAGAACAGATTCTGAATCACGATGTGATCGAAGATGAAATCCCACTGCTTTCAGAAGCTGATTTTCGTCTTCATCCATTTTTTCTTCCGCTGTCTGGCATGTTTTACCCGAAAGATATCCGTTATCATTACGAAGAATATCTGGAACATAAAAAACAGACCGAACGGTTTGCCCGTTCGCATGCAAATTATATCTTACGTACCTCACATGCAAATGCGTTCCGGAATCTGCAGATCATCCTGCACGAAGGCAAATGGGCAATGATCTCCAAAGGAAATGCCCCGGCGATCCATTTCGTGATCCACCATCCGAAGCTGCGCAATGCGATCGAACACTTTGTGCCGCCGGTAGTAGAGACCGAAAAATAAAAATCGACCGAGTTTTTAAGGCTCGGTCGATTTTTATTTTTTGAATGCCAGAATCTCTTCTGCATTCTTAATCCGCTCTGCACTTGGCGGATTGATTCCTTCAAGCTGATATGGAATCCCTAAATTTTCCCATTTGAATACACCCAGCGTATGATATGGCAGTACTTCCACACGCTCCACATTTTTCAGTGTGTGGATAAAATCTGCCAGCCGGTGCAGATAATCATCGCGGTCACTCCGCTCCGGCACCAGTACATGGCGAATCCAGACTGGTTTCCCCATATCTGATAATTTTTCTGCCATAGCCAGGATATTTTTATTGGTCTGACCAGTCAGTTTGATATGCTCCTGCTCATCTATATGTTTGATATCCAGAAGGATCAGATCAGTGTATTCCATCAGCTCCAGCCATTTTGAATAGAATGGCTCTTTTTCCGTGTAAGGATTGCCGCTCGTGTCCAGCGTTGTGTGGATCCCCATCTCTTTTGCCTTGCGAAACAGCTCGATCAGAAAATCAATCTGAAGTAGTGGTTCTCCCCCACTTACAGTAATACCGCCCTTATTTCCCCAATAAGTGCGGTATTTTACTGCCTGTTTCAGAAGGGCATCGGCTGTGTAGCTTTTTCCGGCTGCCATATTCCAGGTATCCGGATTATGGCAGAACTGGCATCGCATGGCACAGCCGCTTAAGAAGATCACATAACGCACACCCGGACCGTCAACCGATCCAAAGCTTTCCAGCGAATGGACATATCCCATTTTTGCCCCGCTCTGCATATTACATTCTGTCGTGGCAGGTTCTTGCGATAACGTCAAGCTGCTGTTCTCTTGTCAGGTCGATGAATTTAACAGCATATCCTGATACACGGATTGTAAAGTTTGCGTATTCTTCTTTTTCCGGATGCTCCATAGCATCGATCAGTTTTTCTTTTCCGAATACGTTTACGTTCAGGTGATGTGCACCCTGTTTGAAGTAACCATCCAGTACGTGAACCAGATTTTCGGTACGTTCTGCATCATCATGTCCCAGAGCACCCGGGTTGATGGTCTGTGTATTGGAAATACCATCCAGTGCATCTTCATACGGCAGTTTTGCAACAGAGTTCAAAGATGCCAGCAGACCGTTCTGCTCTGCTCCGTAAGATGGGTTTGCTCCAGGAGCTAAAGGCTCGCCTGCTTTTCTTCCATCCGGCAGAGAACCGGTTGCTTTACCATAAACTACGTTTGATGTGATCGTCAGGATAGAAGTTGTCGGTTCAGAATCACGGTAAGTATGGCAGTATTTCAGCTTATCCATGAACGTACGAAGCAGCCATACAGCGATCTCATCTGCTCTGTCATCGTCATTACCGTATCTTGGGAAGTCTCCTTCGATCTCATAATCGGTAACGATTCCGCTTTCATCACGAACGGTCTTTACTTTTGCATATTTGATTGCGGACAGAGAGTCTACTACATGTGAGAAGCCTGCGATACCGGTAGCAAAAGTACGTCTTACGTTTGTATCGATCAGAGCCATCTCTGCTGCTTCATAATAATATTTATCATGCATGTAGTGGATCATGTTCAGAGTTCCTACATACAGATGTGCCAGCCAGTCAAGCATGGTGTCGTATTTATCCATAACTTCATCATAATCCAGATATTCGGATGTGATCGGCTGATATTTCGGTGCTACCTGATCTCTTGTCTTCTCATCTACACCGCCGTTGATCGCGTACAGCAGACATTTTGCCAGGTTCGCTCTTGCTCCGAAGAACTGGATCTCTTTACCTGTCTCTGTAGCAGATACACAGCAGCAGATAGAATAGTCATCGCCCCATACCGGACGCATAACATCATCATTCTCATACTGGATAGAGCTTGTTGTAACAGAAATATGTGCTGCATATTTCTTGAATGTCTCAGGCAGACGCTCGGAATACAGAACCGTCAGGTTCGGTTCCGGTGAAGGTCCCATGTTTTCCAGTGTATGCAGGAAACGGTAGTCATTCTTTGTTACCATGGAACGTCCGTCCATACCCATACCTGCCACTTCCAGAGTTGCCCATACCGGGTCACCGGAGAAGAGCTGATTATAAGAAGCAATTCTTGCGAATTTTACCATACGGAATTTCATAACCATATGGTCGATCAGTTCCTGAGCTTCTTTCTCAGTCAGGATGCCTGCTGCGATATCTTTTTCAATATAAATATCAAGGAAAGTAGAAATACGTCCGACACTCATAGCTGCACCGTTCTGTGTCTTGATGGCAGCCAGATATCCGAAGTACAGCCACTGAACTGCTTCTTTTGCATTCTTAGCCGGCTCGGAAATATCATATCCGTAAGACTGAGCCATTTCTTTCATTTCCTGCAGTGCACGAACCTGATCTGCGATCTCTTCACGAAGCTGGAAGTCACCACGGCGCATACCCTGACGGTTTGTAGCAGTGAAATCTGCTTTCTTTTTCTCGATCAGGTAATCGATACCGTACAGAGCCACACGACGATAATCGCCTACGATACGTCCACGTCCGTAAGTATCCGGAAGACCGGTCAGAATCTTGTTGTGACGTGCTTTCAGCATTTCCGGTGTATAGATATCAAATACACCCTGGTTATGTGTTTTATGATATTTGGTAAAGATCTCATGAAGCTGCGGATTTGGTTTGTATCCATACATTTCGCAGGATTTCTCAGCCATTTTAATTCCGCCGTACGGCATGAATGCACGTTTCAGCGGCTTGTCTGTCTGCAGACCGACAACCTGTTCCAGATCTTTCATGCTGTCATCGATATAAGCAGCTCCATATGCAGTGATGCCTGTTACAACATCAGTCTCCATATCAAGAACGCCGCCTTTTGCTCTCTCTTCTTTCTGAAGCTCAGATACTTTTCCCCACAGACGGTTTGTTGCTTCTGTAGGTCCCTCCAGGAAAGAATCATCTCCATCGTACGGTGTGTAGTTGTTCTGAATAAAGTCGCGGACATCTACGCCTTCTTTCCAGAGTCTTCCAGCGAAACCATCCCACTGTTTAAAATCCTTCATGTTTTCTATCTTCCTTTCTCTATGATTCTGTGTTTCAACGTTTTGTCGCAATCATCTTAACATAGCACAACATGTAGTGCAAGTATTTTGTTAAATACATAACAAACTTTACAGTTCTTTTTTTTGTACAATTTTTTTCTTGGAAATATTCCAGAAAACGCAGCGAAAAAATTCTCGTTTAAACGTAAAAAAACTGCCTCTCGTTTTCACGATAACGCAGTTTCTTTTATGTTTTATTCAGCGGCTGTCTCACTGACTGTCTCAGTCTGTGCCACAGTCTCACTTGAAGCTTCGGTATCTGTCTCAGCAGATGTCTCATCTGTGCTTTCTGTCTCAGCATTCAGATCATTCAGGTAATTATCCAGTGCATCTGTTTTCATCTCATATGTATGAGACACATCTTTCTGAACATTCTGGTATACTGAGAAACCAATCCAGCCAATAAGAGCAACCAGCACGATGATACCCGCTATTTTCCAGAGAAGAAGCTCTCTTTTTTCCTTTTTCTGAAGTTTGTCGCGCTTTTTCTTTTCATCTTTATAGCGGTCCACTTTTGCCTGACTCATGTTTTTCACTCCTTATATATAGTTTCTTAATAGTATACACTATTTTAAAAACTTATGCAACTACGATAATTCCGCCATCGTTTGCATACATGGTGCTGACACCTGCCGTATCAACCAGAACTACATCTTTAAATGCCAGGCGCTTTAAAATCTCCTCTTTCACCATCTCTGCCCTCTGCGGACAGTTGCAGTGAGCGATCCCAACCATATGCTCCTGTGGATCGGAAGATTTTTTTTCCTCTATTGAATCGACCATTTTTACAAGAGCTTTCTTCATACCCCTTGCCTGATCCAGTTGAACGATCGTACCTTCATCTGTAGATCCCATAACCGGCTTGATCTTAAGTGCGGTTGCTACCAGTGCCTTTACCGTACCAAGACGGCCATTTTTGCGGAGGGTATCCAGATTCTCCAGAACAAACCAGGTATCCTGTGAAAGAATATAGTCCTCTGTCTGCTTTACAACTTCTTCAAAAGAAAGTCCCTTTTCTTCCAGTTCCTGGATTTTCAGTCCGATCAGGGTTTCTCCAACTGATGCAGAACAGGAATTAAATACATAAACCTTCGCATCCGGATGATCCTCCAGATACAGATTTTTGCCAAGGACTGCGCTGTTGTAAGATCCGCTCAGTTTTTCTGAGAGCGTTACTGCATAAACATGATCTGCATCACAGTCGTAGGCATCACGGTATATTTCCGGAGACGGGCAGGAAGATTTCGGGCAGTTCGGACTCTCTGCTACTTTCTTCAAAAACTCTGCCTGGTTAAAATGCTCTTCATCATCCTGCACGATATATTCATCTACCTGCAAAGTCAGCGGCGCTGATATAAAATTGCCACTCTTTTTCATCTCTTCCGTCAGCTCACCACAACTGTCGATCACTACTCTGAAACTCATATATAGAATCCTCCATATCTATCTTTTATTCCTGATATCTGGATGGTGCTGTAATTTCCTGCATCCTCCAGATTGAAATTGTTTTCAACTATGTTATCTAGTTTTTAATACTACATTCTACTATAACACATCTCCCAAAATTTGCAATGTTTTTCTTCTTTTCTTTTTTCTTTTTTTCCGTTATACTGAAAGATACGATGCTGGAGTCACCTCACATCTGATGTACTCCCACAATTTTGACAGGAGGTACTTATGATCTCAATTCCGATAAACGAAGTAAAATTATTTATGAACCATCTGCTCTGCCGCAATACTTTTGATGCATTCTGTGTCCCGGAGCTTTCTCTTTCCACTTACGCTTCTTTCCATGTCGATGGTCATATTCTGAAAGATTATTATACGAAAGAAGAATACGAGACGCTCTACAAAGACCGCACGCCGATCGCCCGCTGGAAACAGCTTCGCCCCGTCTGTTTTGAGCTGATCCGCGGCAACCACACACCGCTTTCTTTCTCGATCGTTCTGCAGCTCTCTTCCCGTGCAGCCGAGACATTTCTGATGGAAACGGACACTTCTTTTACCATTTCCGACATCAACGGCCTGTTTGTAAACCTGCGTTATAAGGATGGCAAACTGACTGCCGTCACTGGAACTTCTTTAAAAATCTTCTCTATGGACAAGTCTCTGGAAACAGCCTGGGATCAGAAAATCCAAAAGTTTATATTTTCTTTAGAAAGTTAATACTTTTTTTGTTAGCACTCACCGTATTTGAGTGCTAATTTTCTCTTGACATTTCCAAGCAACGGTACTAAACTATCTTGCATAGGGCAGTCATAAGAGTTCTGGCTGCTGTAAGATTATCGGAAAGGTGTGAAAGATTATGAGTAATACAAATAGAACAGGTAACTTATCCATCGACAGTGACAATATATTTCCTATTATAAAGAAATGGTTATATTCTGACCATGATATCTTCATCCGTGAGCTGGTATCCAACGGCTGCGACGCCATCACAAAGCTGAAAAAGCTGGAGATCATGGGCGAATATACTTTCCCGGAAGATTACAAAGCTTCCATCCAGGTGATCGTAAATCCGGAAGAAAAGACCATGAAGTTCATCGATACCGGTCTTGGTATGACCGCAGATGAAGTAGAAGAATACATCACAAAGATTGCTTTCTCCGGTGCAACGGCTTTCCTTGAGAAATACAAAGACAAAACAAATGCAGATGAGATGATCGGACATTTCGGTCTTGGTTTCTATTCTGCATTCATGGTAGCAGATGAAGTACATATTGATACACTCTCCTACCGTGACGGTGCAACGGCTGTTCACTGGGAATGTGACGGCGGTACACAGTACACGATCGGTGACGGCAACAAGACAACCGTAGGTACAGAGATCACTCTTTATTTAAACGAAGAAAGTGTTGAATTTGCAAACGAATACCGCACAAGAGAAGTTCTGGACAAATACTGCTCTTTCATGCCGGTTGAGATCTTCCTCTCCAAAGCAAATGCAGAGCCGGAGTACGAAACCATCGAAGAGAGCGAACTGCGTGACGATGATGTTGTGATCGAGCACATCCACGAAGATGCCAAGACCGAGGAAAAAGAAAATGAAAACGGTGAAAAAGAAGTCGTAGAAGTTTCCCCTGCAAAAGAAATGGTAAAAATCCAGAAACGTCCGGTTGCTTTAAATGATATCCATCCACTGTGGACAAAACATCCGAATGAATGCACGGAAGATGAATACAAAGATTTCTACCGCAAGGTATTTATGGATTACAAAGAGCCGCTGTTCTGGATCCATCTGAACATGGATTATCCGTTCAACCTCAAAGGTATCCTCTACTTCCCGAAGATCAACACCGAATATGATTCCGTAGAAGGTACGATCAAGCTGTACAACAACCAGGTATTTATCGCGGATAACATCAAAGAAGTGATCCCGGAATTTCTGATGCTCTTAAAAGGTGTGATCGACTGTCCGGATCTGCCGCTGAACGTTTCCAGAAGTGCTCTGCAGAACGATGGCACCGTAAAGAAAATCTCAGAATACATCAGCAAGAAGGTTGCAGACAAGCTGACCGGCATGTGCAAGACCGACCGTGAGAATTATGAGAAATACTGGGATGATATCAGCCCGTTCATCAAATACGGCTGTATCAAAGATGCGAAATTCTATGACCGTATCAAAGACTGTCTGCTGTTCAAGAACCTCGACGGCAAATATCTGACTCTTCAGGATTTTGTTGCAGAAAACAAAAAAGAAGATACGGCAGAAACTGCAAAAGAAACAGAAACTACTGAGAACGCTGAAAATGCAGAAGAAAAGCAGAAAGAAAAGACGGTACTCTTCTATGTTACGGATGAGGTACAGCAGAGCCAGTACATCAATCTGTTCAAAGAACAGGGCATTGATGCTGTCATTCTGAAGCACAACATTGATTCTGCTTTCATCACACATCTGGAGCGTCAGGATGAGACGATCAAATTCGAGCGTATCGATGCAGATGTCAATGCAGATATGAAAGAAGAAGTTTCCGAAGAAGATCTGAAAGAAGAAAAAGAGACGCTGACCGATGTATTCCGCAAAGCTCTGAACAACGATAAGCTGGAAGTCAAAGTAGAAAAACTGAAAAATGCTTCCGTTTCTTCCATGATCGTTCTGTCTGAGGAAACACGCCGTATGCAGGATATGATGAAGATGTACAATATGTACGGCATGGACCCAAATATGTTCGGCGGTCCTGCTACCTTAGTCCTGAATGCAAACAATGAACTGGTTCAGTATATCTTTAACCACAAAGATTCGGAACATGTACCGATGATGTGTGAGCAACTCTATGACCTGGCAATGCTGAGCCATAAGCCACTCGCACCGGAAGAAATGACCAAATTCATCACCCGCAGCAATGAGATCATGATGCTGCTGGCAAAATAAAACAGATGAGCAGACAATCCCATTCCCTGACCGGGAGTTCCTTAAAAAAGATTGCAGTTATTACCATGCTCATTGACCACATAGGTGCCTGCGTTTTCGAACGCGGGCTCCTTTTGGTAGATAAAATACGAAATGATGCAGCCCTTTTTGAAATGCTTCGGAACACAGACCGTATTCTCCGTCTGATCGGCCGTGTTTCGTTCCCGATCTTCTGCTTTTTGTTAGTAGAAGGATTTTTGCACACGCACGACCGGAAAAAATATGCACTCCGCCTTTTTCTGTTTGCACTGATCTCAGAAATTCCCTTTGATCTTGCAATCCGGGGACGTTTTTTTGATCCTGCCTATCAGAATATTTTCTTTACCCTGCTGATCGGGCTGCTTGCTATGATGCTGTGTGATTATTTTGGTCAAAAAAAGAAGCATGCTGCACAGCTATGCTCTCTGCTTGGAGCACTGTTGCTTGCACACTTCTTTCACACAGACTATAGTTACCGTGGTGTCCTGCTGATCGAACTGCTCTACCTCTTCCGTTACAACCGGGTAAACCAGGTAATTGCCGGAGCAGTTGCTTTCTGCTGGGAAATCACAGCTCCGTTTGCTTTCATTCCCATCTGGTTCTATAACGGAGAACGCGGAAAATCCGGCAAATGGTTTTTTTACTGGTTTTATCCAGTTCATCTGCTGATCCTGTGGGGAATAAAGACGCTTCTGCTGCCGATGCTTTTTTCCCTGTAGACCCTCTATCCTTAGAAATATTTTCTGATGCAACTAAAAAGTCAACAGCCGTATATCCATTTCCCGGCAACTTTTTCTTATGCAAGTACAACAAGATATTTCCCATCCGGAAGTGCAAACACTTCAGATGCATCCAGGATCTCATCTTTGGATAACTGTGCGGCATCCATTCCGCTCTCATCCAGATAATCCCGCACATCTTCAATATTATCAAGAACAACTGCCAGATTATCTTCCAGGAACTCTTCTGCTTCCTGTGGTGTCTCTGCCACTTTCTCATCAAACAGTTGCAACTGTTTGTTTAAAAATACTTCAATACATTCTTTGCTGAAATTCGCCATGATCAAATCCTCCTTTTACTTTTGTCTTTCCAGTAGTTCCCGGAGTGCGTTTACCACTCCTTTTTCCTCGTAACTGCCAACGATATGTTTTGCTGCCTCTTTGACGGCAGTTCTCGCTGTCGAGACTGCACAGCTCTCTCCCGCTGCCAGGATCATGCCCAGATCGTTGTGATTGTCTCCAAATGCCAGCGTCTCTTCTTTTTTGACCTGAAAATGCTGCTGTACAAACTGAAGTGCCGCTCCTTTATCGGTTCCCGGCTTCATAAAATCAATCCACGGAACCCCTGCCACTACGGTGTTTAATCTGCCCTGCCAGTAATCTTCGATTTCTTTTGCATAAGGCCGGATCCCACTCTCACAGTACAGAGACATTTTGATCACTTTAAGCTTGGTGCCGTCTTCGTTATCATCAAAAACCATATCATTCTGATAGCCATCCACCATCATTTTCCGATAGGACAGATCAGATGCTCCGGTAGAATGCATCGCCTTTGTCGTCGATAAGGTCAGATGCATATTCGGGAAATGTTTTGCATACTCCTGCATCTCTCTTACCAGTTCTCTATCAATCACGGAAGCATAGAGTTCTTCTTCTTTCCACACAACATTGGAACCGTTTTCACTGATAAAAAGCATCTGGTCTGCAACCGGAGCAAACAGCCGCTTCAGTCCCATATACTGTCTTCCACTTGCTGCTGCAAAATAAATATCGCGTTTTCGAAGTTCCCGTATCAGATCAAAAATTTCTTCCGGCAGTATGGAACTGCTCTCTCTTATCAAGGTTCCATCAATGTCTGTTGCAACCAGTTTTATCACTTGTTGTCTCCTCCGTTTATCTTTTCCAGAATGGCAATCAGTTCTTCTGGCTTTTCAATCACATATTCACTGTGATTTTTTTCCAATTCCTTACGGTCACGAAATCCCCAGAGAACACCGACCGGATGCATATGTGCGGCATTACCGGTCTGCATGTCCGTGTTCGTATCTCCGACGTAAAGGCATTCCCCGGTTTCTACTGCAAACTTCTCTGCAATGGCAAATGCTCCGTCCGGTGCCGGTTTGCGGCGGATCGTCTCCGTCTGCCCCTGGATATAATCAAAATAATCTTTTCCAAACAGACTCTCCACCACATCGATTGCCTGGGCATGTGGTTTGTTGGAAAGCACAGCGATCCGGATGCCTCTTTTTTTCAGTTCTGAGAGCATCTCGCAGATACCCTGAAACGGTTTTACATGGTACATGCAGTCTTTCGCAAAATATGCTTTGTAGATGCTTCGCATCTGCTCAAACTGACTGCAGTCCGTATCACCGGAATCCCGCAGGGTACGGCGGACCAGTTCATCTACGCCATCACCTGCATAATATTTATAATTTTCCACCGGAAATGCATGGTATCCGATATCCCTGAGGGCACGGTTACCACTGTAGGCGATGGATTCCACGGTATCTCCGATCGTACCGTCAAGATCAAAAATAGCTGCTTTTATCATATAAGATCACTCCTCTTTTGCAAACGGTTTTCTGCTGCTACAGCATAACACGAAACCCGGTTTCCGTCAATAAATGCCCCTGTAGGAACTACAGCACTTAACATTTGAGTATTCATAACCGCTCATCGCTTTTACACATCATATCCGCAAACTGGCTGCCGCAGTGCTCTACCTCTTTGAGTACCAGACGGATACCGTATTCACTCTGATACCAGTTTTCTTTTGAAACACCTCTCGTGACGACCGGAGAGATGATAAACTCGATTTCCGGGAAAACAAACTGATAATACATCAGGCATCTTCTGGCATGATATGCCTGGCACGACAGGATCACTTTTTCAAAATGAAGCCCTTTTCTTTCCAGAAGTTCTTTTGTAAATAATGCATTCTGATAAGTGTACGATGCCTCTTTTTCCTGCAAAATATCACATCTTTTTACACCTTCATCCAGAAGAATCTGCGTCAGAAAATCACTTTCTGTCTTAAACGATCTGCCCCTGTATTTCTGCGGTGACTGTACCTCAGTAAATTTTCCTTCCACG
>CAJMMS010000017.1 GCA_905214675.1 uncultured bacterium | reverse complement strand
CAATCTCCGACTAAGATAAACGCTCCGCGAGGGCACACATTGTCCAGTGGACAATGGTTTTGTGCCGACCGGAACGAAGTGTAGAATGCACAGTGATTCTGTTGGATAAATGTCAGCAAAGCTGACCAGAATCGCGTGCCAAGTCTTACGTGCGTTCGACTTGAACTTAATTTACCTTAAGCTTATCACAGAAAGGATGAGGAGAACACATGACTGAAAAGATGAATGTTGCAAAGATTTTTGGTGAAAATGTATTCAATGACAAAGTAATGCAGGAACGTCTGCCAAAGAAGGTTTACAAAGCACTTAGAAAAACCATTGACGAGGGCAAAGAGCTGGACCCGATGGTAGCAGATGTGGTAGCTGAGGCTATGAAGAATTGGGCAGTAGAAAAAGGTGCAACACATTATACACATATTTTCCAGCCTCTTACCGGTGTAACAGCAGAAAAACACGATGCATTTATCACAGCACCGAGACAGGACGGTACCGTACTGATGGAGTTCTCCGGAAAAGAACTGATCAAAGGAGAACCGGATGCTTCTTCCTTCCCGTCAGGAGGTCTTCGCGCTACGTTTGAAGCTAGAGGATATACAGCATGGGATTGTACTTCACCGGCTTATGTACGTGAAGATGCAGCAGGGGCGATCCTCTGTATTCCGACCGCATTCTGCTCTTACACAGGTGAGGCACTGGATCAGAAAACACCGCTGCTGCGTTCCATGGAAGCAATCAACGAGCAGGCACTGAGACTTCTGAGACTGTTTGGAAATACAACCTCCAAAAAAGTAACACCGTCTGTTGGACCGGAGCAGGAATACTTCCTGGTTGACAAACAGAAATATCTGCAGAGAGAAGATCTGATCTTTACCGGACGTACCCTGTTCGGGGCAATGCCTCCGAAAGGACAGGAACTGGATGACCATTATTTCGGAACCATCCGTCAGCGTATCGCTTCTTATATGAAAGATGTCAACGAAGAACTCTGGAAACTTGGTATCTCCGCAAAAACACAGCATAACGAAGTAGCACCGGCACAGCACGAGCTGGCACCGATCTATGCAGAAGCAAACATTGCAGTTGACCATAACCAACTGGTTATGAAAACACTGAAAAAAGTAGCATGCCAGCATGGTATGCAGTGTCTGCTTCATGAAAAACCATTTGACGGTGTGAATGGTTCCGGTAAACATAACAACTGGTCCATCACAACCGATGATGGCATTAACCTGTTAGATCCGGGCAAAACACCGCACGAGAATGTACAGTTCCTTATGGTGCTGACCTGTATCTTAAAAGCAGTCGATGAGCATGCAGATCTGCTTCGTGAATCCGCAGCCGATCCTGGAAATGATCACAGACTGGGAGCAAACGAGGCACCGCCAGCCATCATTTCTGTATTCCTTGGAGAACAGCTGGAGGACGTACTGGAGCAGCTGATCAGCACAGGAACTGCCACACACAGTAAAGCAGGCGGTGTCCTGCATACCGGTGTTAAGAGACTTCCGGATTTTGCAAAAGATGCAACAGACCGTAACCGTACATCACCGTTTGCATTTACCGGAAACAAATTTGAGTTCCGTATGGTAGGTTCCCGTGATTCCATTGCCGGACCAAACGTGGTACTGAACACGATCGTAGCAGATGCATTTGCACAGGCATGCGATGTACTTGAGAAAGCGGATGACTTTGAACTGGCTGTACATGACCTGATCAAAGAATATGCAACGGATCATCAGAGAATCGTATTCAACGGAAACGGTTATTCCGATGAATGGGTAGCGGAAGCAGAAAGAAGAGGTCTGCCGAACATCAAATCCATGGTAGATGCGATCCCATGCCTGGCAACTGACAAGGCAGTAGAACTGTTCGGCAAATACAAAGTCTTCTCAAAAGCAGAGCTTGAGTCCCGTGTAGAGATCAAATATGAGAACTATGCAAAGGCTATCAATATAGAAGCAAAGACGATGATCGACATGGCATCCAAGCAGATCCTGCCGGCAGTCATCGGTTATACCAAATCTCTGGCAGATACCATTCTGGCGGTCAAAGGTGCAGGTGCACCGGCAAGCGTACAGACAGATCTGTTAAACGATGTAAGCAAACTGCTGGAAGAGGCAAAGGCAGCTCTGGTAACACTGGAAGAAGTGACCGACAAAGCAGCCGAAGCAGGCGATATGTCAGCCGAAGCAAAATACTTCCATGAGAGCGTTGTTCCGGCAATGGCAGCCCTTCGTGCACCGGTCGACAAACTGGAAGTACTGGTAGATAAGAAAGTATGGCCAATGCCATCTTATTCCGATCTGCTGTTTGAAGTATAAAAAATTGTAAAGACACAGTGGTTTCCCCACCCTGTTATTCCATCCCAAAAGTAACGGAAGGAACAGAAATCGACAAAAGGTTTCTGTTCCTTTTTCGTCTTGAATTTAACACAGATTTTCGCCGGGCAAAGATAAGTTAGTTGCAAAACGAAGAAAAATAAGGTATGATTTGAAAGGATAAAAAAAGCTGTTGAGAAAAACGCTTTCTGTATAGGAAAAGCGGCAGGTCACGATGGAGGATTGTAAGAAATGGAAGACAAGAAGAACGACAAGATCAATGTGGTAGAGCTTTTTGGTTCAAATGTATTCAATGACAAGATCATGCAGGAACGTCTGCCAAAAAAGGTATACAAGGAACTGCACAAGACCATTGATGAGGGAAAAGAACTTGATCCGATCACGGCAGAAGTCGTAGCGGGAGCTATGAAGGACTGGGCAGTGGAAAAAGGTGCAACGCATTATACGCACTGGTTCCAGCCGCTTACCGGATTTACTGCTGAGAAACATGATGCATTTATCACGGCACCTCATGCAGATGGAACCGTCAGTATGGATTTTTCCGGAAAAGAGCTGATCAAAGGAGAACCGGATGCTTCGTCTTTCCCGTCAGGAGGACTGAGAGCAACCTTTGAAGCACGCGGATATACAGCCTGGGACTGTACTTCGCCGGCGTTTGTACGTGAGGACAGTGCGGGTGCGATCTTGTGTATTCCGACTGCCTTCTGTTCTTATACAGGAGAAGCACTGGATCAGAAAACACCACTGCTTCGTTCCATGCAGGCATTACAGACACAGACACTGAGACTGATCCGCCTGTTTGGTAATACGACATCCAGAAAAGTAACTCCTTCTGTTGGTGTGGAGCAGGAGTACTTTATCGTAGACCGGAAGAAATATTTAAAAAGAAAAGATCTGATTTTTACCGGACGTACCCTGTTTGGAGCCATGCCGCCAAAAGGTCAGGAGCTGGATGATCATTATTTTGGAGTTATCCGCCAGAGAATTGCCGGTTTTATGAAAGAAGTAAATGAAGAACTCTGGAAACTGGGTGTTTCTGCAAAGACACAGCATAACGAAGTAGCACCGGCACAGCATGAACTGGCACCGATTTATGCAGAGTGCAATGTGGCAGCAGACCACAACCAGATCATCATGGAGACATTAAAGCAGGTGGCAGAGCGTCATGGACTGCAGTGCCTTCTGCATGAGAAGCCATTTGCAGGAGTCAACGGCTCCGGTAAACACAACAACTGGTCCATCACCACAGATGACGGCATCAATCTGCTTGACCCGGGCAAGACACCGCACGAGAACGTTCAGTTCCTGCTGATCCTGACCTGTATCCTGCGTGCTGTAGACCGCCATGCCGACCTTCTTCGTGAATCGGCAGCCGATGTTGGAAATGACCACAGACTGGGAGCAAACGAAGCACCGCCTGCTATTATCTCGGTGTTCCTTGGCGAACAGTTGGAAGATGTACTGGAACAGTTGATCAGTACCGGCTCTGCGACACACAGCTTAAAGGGTGGAAAATTACATACCGGTGTTAAGACCCTGCCGGATTTTGCAAAAGATGCGACGGACCGTAACCGTACCTCACCGTTTGCATTTACCGGAAATAAATTCGAGTTCCGTATGGTAGGTTCCAGAGATTCTGTTGCAGAATGTAACGTTGTGATTAACACGATCGTAGCAGAAGCATTTTCGGATGCCTGTGACCGCCTGGAAAAGGCAGAAGATTTTGCTTTGGCAGTACATGATCTGATCAAAGAATATGCAACCGAGCATCAGAGAATCGTATTCAATGGAAATGGCTATTCAGAAGAATGGGTAGAAGAAGCAAAGCGCAGAGGTCTGCCAAACATTACGTCTATGGTTGATGCGATCCCGGCACTTGTGACCGACAAAGCCATTCAGTTATTTGGTAAATTTGGGGTGTTTACCGAAGCAGAACTTCGCTCCCGTGCAGAGATCCAGTATGAAGGCTACTCCAAAGCACTGAATATCGAAGCACGTGCCATGATTGATATCGCAAGCAAGCATATCATTCCGGCCGTGATGCGCTTCTCAAGAAACCTTGCCGGTACAGTAAATGAGATCAAGACAGCCGGCGCAGATGTCACGGTTCCGATGAACATGCTCAAAGATACGACAGCACTTCTCTCCCAGACAAAACTGGCGCTTGCCAAACTGCAGGAAGCAGCAGACCATGCAGCAGCGATGGAAAACGGAAAAGAACAGGCAGAGTACTATCATGAAGTTGTATTCAAAGATATGGAAGAACTGCGTGTTCCGGTAGATAAACTGGAGATGATCGTAGATAAAGAAGAGTGGCCGATGCCATCTTACGGTGATCTGTTATTTGAAGTATAAAAAGGAAGAAAATGCTCCCATTTTAACCGGTGGGGGCATTTTTGCCTGAACGGGGTTAAAAAAGCCCCAGAAAAGGGAGGATGCCAGACAGAGGGCTGCCTGGCAAATTATGAAAAAAGTATATTCAAATAGTATAAAAATACTGAGAAAATATCAAAAAGGAAAACTATCTGAAAAAGTTTCTCTTTTTCGAATGCATTTTGAAGTATAAAGTTCAAAAATGAATCTGGAATGAGTACAGAGTGAAAGAATTTTGAATGTATAGTGAATAAACTATGAACGAACGTTTTGAAAAAAATATTTGACAAATTCAGAAAAGGATGTATAATATTCTCGTAAGAACAAAGGCGTTCCGTAGAAGCGGAGCGCCCTTTTTGTTTTTATATGCATCCGAAAGGAACTGCCGGCGGCAGATCCCGTAGGTTCGCCGTTTTCCAATTTCTTACATACATTTTTCTGCAGAAGGCCCTGAGATTCCGGGGTCTTTTGTTGTGGACTATTTAAAAATCGAGCGAAACGCATAAAAAAAAGTAATTTTCTCTTTCTTTTTTTGGCGATTTATATTACAATAATGAATGAGTCAGATTGATGAGAGTAATTTGATCTGTTTGGGAATACGCGACTGTTCGTGATATCATCTGGAGCAGCGACGAAAATGTATGGAAGGAAGGGAGATACAGACATGATATCAAATCAGATATTGCAGTCAACCATAGAAGGATTAAAGGAAATATCGAGGATTGATTTTTGCGTGATCGATCTGGAAGGAAATGTGCTGGCTGCTACTTTTCCGGAATCAGAAGAGTATCGTTCATCTGTGGTTCCGTTTGTAGATTCGCCGGCAGACAGCCAGGTTGTACAGGGACATCAGTTTTTTAAAATATACGATGAACTGCAGGTTGAATACGTACTGGTAGCAAAAGGAAACAGCGATGATGTGTATATGGTTGGAAAGATGGCAGCTTTCCAGATCCAGAATCTTCTGGTTGCATACAAGGAGCGTTTTGATAAAGACAATTTTATAAAGAATCTGTTACTGGATAATCTGCTTCTTGTGGATATCTACAACCGTGCAAAGAAACTTCATATTGCGGCAAATGCAAGAAGAGTAGTATTTCTGATTGAAACGGGACAGGAAAAAGATAACGTATCCATGGAAAATCTGCGCACGCTGACCGGCACCAAATCCGGAGATTTCATCACTGCGGTAGATGAAAAGAGTATTATCATTGTAAAGGAACTGGCAGAAGAAGAAGGCTATCCGGAAATGGAGAAGGTAGCAAAACAGATGATCAGTGCACTGCCTCCGGAAAAACAGGAAGTTTCCCATATTGCTTACGGAACGATCGTGGAGGAGATCAAAGAAGTATCCAGATCTTATAAGGAAGCGCGTATGGCAATGGATGTAGGACGGATCTTCTTTGAAGAAAAGAATATCATTGCGTACAGTTCACTTGGAATCGGCCGTCTGATCTATCAGCTTCCAATTCCGCTGTGCAAGATGTTTATCAAAGAGATTTTTGAAAACAAGTCCCCGGATGATTTTGATGAAGAGACACTGGTTACGATCAACAAATTTTTTGAAAACAGCCTGAATGTTTCCGAGACTTCAAGGCAGCTTTATATTCACCGGAATACCCTTGTTTACCGCCTTGACAAACTTCAGAAAAGTACCGGTCTGGATCTTCGTATTTTTGAAGATGCGATCACGTTCAAGATTGCACTGATGGTTGTAAAATATATGAAATATATGGAGACGCTGGATTACTGATAATAATAACCAGAAGAACTACGTAAAATAGAAACAAACAGAAGAGACCGGAAGAGCCGGTCTTTTCTTGTGAGAAAAGGAGTCATGCTATGGAAAAAAACAGACGGTTCGGGAAAGGATTTCTGTGTGGTGTGCTGGTTTCTGCGGTTGTAGCCGGAGCAGGGATCGGTATTTCACAGAATATGATGCAGGAGCATAATGCAGCAGCCGGAAAAACGGAAAGTACAGCAGATGTACGTCTGAATCTGGATCAGAAAAAAGTAGATGAAAAGATCGGACAGATCGAAGAGGTCATCAATCAGAATTACCTGAACGAAGTGGATGAAGAAGAAATTGAGGCAGGTATCTACAAAGGCATAATCAGTGGATTGGGAGATCCTTATGCAGCGTACTACACACAAGATGAACTGAAAGCGCTGAGGGAATCCACTTCCGGAGCATATCAGGGCATTGGAGCAAAGCTTTCCCAGGATCCGGACAGTGGTGCGATACAGGTTGTAACCTGTTTTGAAGGAACACCGGCACAGAAAGCAGGGCTGCTTCCTGGTGATATTCTTTATACGGTAAACGGGACAGAAGTGACTGGGAAAGATCTTACGGATGTTGTCAGTATGATCAAAACAGCAGAAGGCGATCAGGTGCATATACAGGTGGCACGTGACGGGGAAAAGGATTATCTGGACTTTGATGTGGAACGCTCGGAAGTGTCTGTGCCAACGGTTGCTTATAAGATGATGGATAATAAGATAGGCTATGTTGCAATCAGCGAATTTGATGAAGTGACAGCAAAACAGTTTCAGGATGCCCTGGCGGATCTGGACGAACAGGGAATGGAAAAACTGATCATTGATCTTCGCAACAATCTTGGAGGACTTTTGGATACCTGCTGTGAGATGCTGCGTCAGATCCTGCCGGAAGGAAGGATTGTTTATACAGAAGATAAAGATGGAAACCAGGAAGAATATAACTGTGACGGCGCGCATGCCTTTAAAAAACCACTGGTGGTTCTGGTAAATGGCTACAGCGCCAGCGCAGCGGAAATTTTCAGTGGAGCAGTCAAAGACTATGGCATCGGAACGTTGGTTGGAACGAAAACATTTGGAAAGGGAATCGTACAGCGGATCGTAGGTCTGCAGGACGGAACGGCTGTCAAGCTGACGATTTCCAAATACTTTACACCAAATGGAACAGATATCCATCAGAAAGGAATTGAACCGGATGTCACAGTGGAACTGGATGAAAGTCTGAAAAACAAAGTGACGATCACAGAAGAAGAGGATAATCAGCTTCAGAAAGCAATTTCGATACTTCAGGAGGAAAAACAGGATGCAGAATAAAATCGTTTTCAGAGAGATGCTAGGTGAACTGCGGGAACTGGCAGATAAACAGGATAATTATCTTACAAAAGAAGAAGTACGGCAGTTTTTTTCGGAAGGAGCATTAAGTGAAGAACAACTGGATCTGGTCTGTGAATATCTGGTCAGCCAGAAAATAAAGGTGGAAGGATATCAGAAAAAGGAAAAAACAGAGCAGAGTGCGGATAAGAACAGGACAGAAGAAACGGAACAGAAAAAAGAAGAGCCAGAGCGTCCGGATTTTCTTGGAATGTATCTGGAAGAACTGGCAGACATTGAAAAGATTTCCACGCAGGAAGAAGAACGGCTGTTTCTGGAAGCAGCGGCAGGAGATGCACTTGCAAAAAGTGCGCTTGTAAAACAATATCTGGAGACGGTATATGAGCTTGCCATGACATATGTTGCTTCGGAACTGCCAATCGAGGATCTGGTGCAGGAGGGCAATGTCGGACTGCTTCTGACGCTTGAGAATCTGCAGCCAAAAGCAAATCTGGAAGAATACCGTCAGACCGTCTTTGCAGGTATCCAGAGCGCCATGGAAGAAGCAGCAGAACTTTCACAGGATACGAAAGATATGGATGAAGAAATTGCAGGCAGAGTCAATCATCTGAATGAAGCAATTCTGAATCTGGAAGAAGATCTGGGACATAAAGTTTCGGAGGAAGAACTGTCAGCATATCTGGAAATGCCGCTGGAGGAAATCCGGGATATCCTGCGCATGGCAGGAGATCAGATGAAAGAAAAATAAAAGTTCTGGAAAGAACTGCTGCTTCATATAGTATGAGCAGGAGGGATTGCATGGAAAAAGTGTCAGGTGAAAAGAAGTTTACAACCCTGCTGGCTGCGCTTCTGGCAGCATGGCTGCTTACAGGAGCCGGATTGTTGCTGCTTTCAGTTCTGATGTTCCGTTTTGGACTGGAAGAAGAAAAATTGTCCATTGGCATTACCATACTGTATGTTGCGGCAACCTTTTTGGGTGGAAGTATGGCAGGAGGAAGATCCAGGGAGAAAAAATATCTCTGGGGACTGTTAAGCGGACTGCTTTATTTCTGTATTCTGTTTGGGATCAGTATCATACGGAAAAGAACAGGTGCAATACCGGTCAGAGATCTGATCCTGACAGCCTGTCTGTGCCTTGGAGGTGGGACACTGGGGGGAATGCTTGTGGCAGTCTACCGGTAATAGAGTGTGTATTTCACATAAACTGGGTATAGATTTTTGGAAACAGGTATGATACAATAAGCAAATCGAATTGTGACAGAAGGACTCTGCTGACGGAGATGGAGGAAATACAAGATATGACGAAAGAACAGTACGAATCGCTTTCGGCGGTTCAATTAAAGGAGATCGCAAAGTCCAGAGGACTGAAGAACCTGTCAGGGCTGAAAAAAGGGGAAGTGATCGCCCGGATGCTTGAAGCAGATGAAGCCGACCAGAACCAGACTAAGGTTCAGGAACCGGCAGAACATCCGGAAAGCAGTGAAAAGCAGACGGAAGAAAAACAAACAGAAGAAAAACAGGGGTTTGATTTTTCACAGCTTGACAGTGGGCAGACAGTAACAGGGATTCTGGAAGTGATGCCGGATGGTTTTGGGTTTATAAGATCGGATAATTACCTTCCGGGTGAGCATGATATTTATGTATCGCCGTCACAGATCCGTCGGTTTAATCTGAAGACCGGAGATATCATCAGCGGTAATACCCGCGTACGGGCAAATACACAGCAGGAAAAGTTTGCTGCCCTTCTGTACCTGAAAAGTACAAACGGCATGCATCCGGCAGAGGCGGCGAAGCGGAGAAATTTCGAAGATATGACTCCGATTTTTCCGAATCAGCGTATGCGTATGGAGCGTGATCCGAAGAATGTGGCAATGCGTATTGTGGATCTGATCTCACCAATCGGAAAAGGACAGAGAGGAATGATCGTATCGCCGCCAAAAGCAGGAAAGACAACCCTGCTCAAAGAGATGGCAAAATCTATCTTAAGCAATGATCCGAACATGCATCTGATCATTCTGCTGATCGATGAACGTCCGGAAGAGGTAACGGACATCAAAGAGGCGATCGTCGGTGATAATGTCGAGGTCATTTATTCTACGTTTGATGAACTTCCGGAACATCACAAGAGAGTTTCTGAAATGGTGATCGAGCGCGCCAAGCGTCTGGTAGAGCACAAAAAGGATGTAACGATCCTGCTGGACAGCATTACCCGTCTTGCAAGAGCATACAACCTGACCGTTCCGCCAAGTGGACGTACGTTATCCGGAGGACTGGATCCGGCTGCACTTCATATGCCGAAGCGCTTTTTTGGGGCGGCAAGGAATATGCGGGAAGGCGGAAGCCTTACGATCCTGGCGACAGCTCTTGTCGATACCGGAAGTAAGATGGATGATGTAGTATATGAAGAATTCAAAGGAACCGGCAATATGGAACTTGTGCTGGACCGCAAGCTTTCTGAGAAACGTGTTTTCCCGGCAATCGACATTCCAAAGTCCGGTACCAGAAGAGAGGATCTTCTGCTGGACAGTGAAGAGCAGGAAGCAGTCTATATTATGCGCCGTGCATTAAATGGAATGAAGTCCGAAGAAGCAGTCGAAAATATTCTGAATATGTTTGTACATACAAGAAATAACAAAGAACTGGTACAAACGGTGAAAAAGCAGAAATTTATATAAAAGCGTTGCTTTTTGTAAAAGCTTATGGTATAATGCAATCGCTGTCTGACAGGCAGCAAACTGTAGGGACTTACAGGGATAGTCCGGGGTATCTTGCCGTGGAAGTATAAGGAGCGGCATTGACCGGAAATCGACCAGGAGGTAAGCAGTTCACAAAATAAGAAAAAGAGGTGAAAATCATGAAGGAAGGAATACATCCAGAGTATTATCAGGCAACAGTAACATGCAACTGCGGCAACACATTTGTAACAGGCTCCACAAAGAAGGATATCCATGTTGAAATCTGCTCAAAGTGCCATTCATTCTACACAGGTCAGCAGAAAGCAGCAGCAGCACGCGGACGTATTGATAAATTCAATAAAAAATACGGCATTAAATAATAAGTGTAATGGATACAAGAGTATACAGAGCTTCTGTTTTAACAGGATGTATGCGCTTAAGATAATGAGAGGGGTTGAGGTTGAAAAATCTCAACCTTTTTTATATCAGATGTGAGGTGACTCCCGTCTCTGCAGGCGGCGTACACCTCGCAGCAAGAATGCAGGGGCATTTTTGAATAACAAGCAGGAGGAACTGCGAATATGAAATCATCTAATATAGGCGGTCAGGCAGTCATGGAAGGTGTCATGATGCGAAATGCAGACCGCTATGCCGTTGCTGTTCGCAAAGCAGACGGTGAGATTGTTGTAAAAACAGAGCAGTATCAGGGCATCTGCCACAATAAAAGAATACGTTCCCTGCCGATCATAAGAGGCGTATTCAGTTTTATTGATTCCATGGTTCTGGGGATGAGTACCCTGACGTATTCTGCCTCCTTTTTTATGGAAGAGGAAGAAAAGGAAGAAGTAAAAAATGAAAAAAAAGAATCTCTGATGATGGGGATGACGATTGCTTTTTCCGTTGTGATGGCAGTTGCAGTTTTTATGATTCTTCCTTATTTTTTATCCCAGTTATTTCGAAAATTTACGGATTCTATGACGGTGATCACATTGCTGGAGGGGGCTGTACGCCTTGTGATCTTTTTTGGATACATCCTGCTGATCTCAAGGATGCAGGACATTCAGCGTGTTTTTATGTATCATGGAGCAGAACATAAATGTATTAACTGTATTGAACATGGCATGGAACTGAATGTAGAAAATGTTCTGAAAAGTTCCAGGCTGCATAAACGGTGCGGAACCAGTTTTTTATTTATTGTTATGATCGTCAGCATTGTATTCTTTCTGTTTATCCGGATAGAATCGCCCATCTGGCGGGTTCTGTTCCGGCTGCTGCTGATTCCGGTGATCGCAGGCGTCTCCTTTGAATTTATCCGCCTTGCCGGAAAAAGTGAGAATAAGGTTGTCGTTATGCTCTCAAAACCGGGCATGATGCTTCAGAAACTGACGACGAGAGAACCGGATGCTTCTATGGCAGAAGTGGCGATCGCATCCGTGGAAGCAGTTTTTGACTGGAGAGCATATCTGAAAGAAAATGCCAGTTTCCAGGAGAAGCAGACAGAGGGCAGCCAGTCTGACAGGCGACAGGAGAAAGCATGAAATACGAAGAAGCACGAAAAAAAGCAGAAGAGATTCTGATGCAGGCACAGGTGCCGGATGCCGGACTCGATGCCTGGTATCTGCTGGAATATGCAATTGCGTCCGTGGAAAAGCGGCAGACAGGACGTACCTGGTATCTATTGAACCGGGATGGCGAGATGGAAAAAGAAACATTTCAGTATTACATGGAACTGGTACGAAAGAGAGGTACCCGGATTCCGCTTCAGCATCTGACCGGAGAACAGGAGTTTTTTGGTTATCCGTTTCTGGTAAATGAACATGTCCTGATCCCGCGGCAGGATACAGAGATCCTGGTGGAGGAAGCACTGAAGCGCACCAGAGAAGGAATGACGATCCTGGATATGTGTACTGGTTCTGGATGTATCCTGATCAGTATTTTGAAAAATGTATGCAAAGTCAGGGGAACGGGTGTGGATCTTTCTGCAGCAGCACTGGAAGTTGCCAGGGAAAATGCAAAGAGACTTCAGGCAGAAGCAGAATTTATACAGAGCGATCTGTTTGAACAGGTCAAAGGAAAATATGACATGCTTGTATCAAATCCACCATATATTCAGACGCAGGTCATAGAAGAGCTTATGCCGGAAGTGCGGGAACATGAACCGAGACTGGCACTTGACGGAATGGCAGATGGGCTTTATTATTACAGAAGTATCCTTTCACAGTGCAGGGATTATCTGAATCCGGGTGCAGATCTGTTATTCGAGATCGGTGCAGACCAGGGGGAAGCAGTTTGCGGACTGCTTTTGCAGGCTGGATTTACCGGTATTCAGGTGGTAAAAGACCTGGCAGGGCTGGATCGGGTAGTACTTGGGAAATTAGGCTGACAGAAAGGAAAACAGAACATGTTTGATAAATTAGAAGATTTGCTGATTCGATTTGAAGAGATCATGAGCGAACTGAATGAACCGTTTGTTGTCAATGACCAGGCGCGTTTTCAGAAACTGATGAAAGAGCAGAGTGATCTGCAGCCGATCGTAGATGCATATAAAGAATACAAAGAGAGCAAACAGACCGTGGAGGACAGTCTTTCCATGCTGGAAGAGGAATCCGACGAAGAGATGCGGGAAATGCTCAAAGAAGAATTAAGCGATGCCAAAAAAAATATCGAAGAACTGGAGCATAAGCTGAAAATCCTGCTTCTGCCAAAAGATCCAAACGATGACAAGAATGTTATCGTAGAGATCCGTGCCGGCGCAGGCGGGGATGAAGCAGCGTTGTTTGCAGCGGAAATTTATCGTATGTATGTAAAATACGCAGATATGCATCGCTGGAAAACAGAAATGATGAGTCTGAATGAAAATGGTATTGGCGGTTTCAAAGAAGTTACGTTTATGATCACCGGTCAGGGAGCTTATTCCAGACTGAAATATGAAAGCGGGGTACACCGTGTACAGCGTGTACCGGAGACAGAATCCGGCGGACGTATCCATACATCGACGATCACGGTTGCAATCATGCCGGAAGCAGAGGAAGTAGACTTCCAGCTCGATATGAACGACTGTAAGTTTGATGTGTTCCGTGCATCCGGAAACGGAGGTCAGTGTGTCAACACGACAGACTCGGCAGTACGTCTGACGCATATTCCGACCGGTATTGTAATATCCTGTCAGGATGAAAAGTCACAGTTGAAAAACAAAGATAAAGCACTGAAAGTGCTGCGTTCCAGACTTTATGAGATGGAACTGGCAAAACAGCATGATGCGGAAGCAGAAGCCAGAAGAAGCCAGATCGGAACAGGTGACCGTTCCGAGAAGATCCGTACCTACAATTTCCCACAGGGGCGGGTGACGGATCACCGGATCAAACTGACACTGCATCGTCTGGATGCAATTTTAAATGGCGATCTGGAAGAGATCATTGACAGTCTGATCGCAGCAGATCAGGCAGCGAAGCTGGCGAATCTTCAGGAAGCATAAAAAGGGAAGTGAGGTTTGTATTATGGGTAAGTATTTTGGAACAGACGGTTTTCGAGGAGAGGCAAATGTAAATCTGACGGTAGAACATGCATTTAAGGTAGGACGTTTTCTTGGCTGGTATTATGGTCAGGAACACAAAGCACGGATCGTGATCGGAAAAGACACCAGACGCAGCAGTTATATGTTTGAATATGCGCTGGTAGCCGGACTGACAGCATCCGGAGCCGATGCTTATCTGCTGCATGTGACAACGACACCGAGCGTTTCTTATGTAGTGCGCACAGAAGGATTTGACTGTGGAATCATGATCTCTGCAAGCCACAATCCGTTTTATGATAACGGGATCAAGGTGATTAACGGTGCAGGCTGCAAGTTAGAAGCTGAGGTGGAAGCAAAGATTGAAGCATATATTGACGGCGAGAGCGGTGAGATCCCTCTGGCAACCAAAGAAAATATCGGGCGTACAGTAGATTTTGTTGCAGGAAGAAACCGTTACATCGGTTATCTGATCTCTCTGGCGACAAGATCTTTCAAGAATTACCGCATTGGTCTGGACTGCTCAAACGGAAGTTCTTCTGCGATCGCAAAGAGTGTCTTTGATGCGCTGGGAGCAAAAACTTACGTGATCAACAACGAGCCAAATGGCACCAATATCAACACCGACTGTGGATCAACACATATCCATGTTTTACAGGAGTATGTAAAAGAAAAAGGTCTGGATGTGGGATTTGCATATGATGGTGACGCAGACCGTTGTATAGCCGTCGATGAAAATGGCAATGTTATTGATGGAGATCTGATCTTATATGTATGCGGAAAATATCTGAAAGAGCAGGGCAGACTGAAAAATGATACGATCGTTACTACCGTCATGTCAAACCTGGGACTGTATAAAGCCTGTGATAGAGCCGGTATTCATTACGAAAAGACAGCAGTAGGTGACAAATATGTGTACGAAAATATGACGCAGAACGGACACTGCCTTGGAGGAGAACAGTCCGGTCATATCATTTTCAGCAAACATGCAACAACCGGTGACGGCATCCTGACTTCTCTGATGGTGATGGAGGTCCTCACAGAGAAAAAACAGAGCCTTGCGACACTGGCAGGAGAAGTAAAGATTTATCCGCAGCTTCTGAAAAATGTACGTGTGGCAGATAAGAAAACGGCAAGAGAAAATCCGGAAGTCCAGAAAGCAGTGGATGCAGTTGCACAGGCGCTCGGAGATGAGGGACGTATCCTGGTTCGTGAAAGTGGAACCGAGCCTCTGATCCGTGTCATGGTAGAAGCAGCAGAAGATGCACTTTGTGAAAAATATGTAGATCAGGTCGTAGATGTTATGAAAGCACAGGGACTGGTTGTAGAATAGAAAAATGTATGGGCTGTCCTTTTCTCATAAAAGGGCAGCTTTTCTCTTGGAGTAAAAGCAAATATGATAAATTTTAAAAAAGTAGAGTTGGAAGATCAGGCAGAATACAAGTCTTATATGGTGAAACAGCAGTGCAGAAGCTGTGAATGTACTTTTGCAAATCTGTATCTGTGGTCAAGGTTTTATGCAGTGACGGCAGTCGCAGAACATGGCATGCTTCTGACGAAAAGCGAAGAAGGAGATTATCTTTCGTATGGATTTCCGATGGGAGAACCAGAGCACCTGAAAGAAGCGGTAGATGCCCTGTATGCATATAGTATGGAAAAGGGGCGTAAGTTTCAGATGCATAATGTAACACCGGAGCAGTTTGCACTTTTGGAGGCAGTTTATCCGGGAAGATTTCAGATTGAATATCGCAGAGATTATGCGGATTATGTTTATGAAGCAGAAAAGCTTGCAAAGTTGTCCGGAAAGAAATATCATGGAAAGAAAAACCATACCAATAAATTTAAAAAGCTGTATCCGCAGTGGCAATATGAAACCATAGATGATTCCAATGTGGAAGCATGTTTCCAGATGGCACTGAAATGGAGAAACAAAAATGGCTGTGAGGAAGATCCGGAAAAAAACAGTGAGATGTGTGTGACATTAAATTCTCTGCGCCTGTACAAAGAACTGAACCTGAAAGGTGGTCTGATCCGGGCAGAAGGAGAGATCGTGGCTTTTTCCATCGGCGAACCGGTGACAGAAGATACCTTTGTCGTGCACATTGAAAAAGCATTTGCCGATGTTCCGGGGGCTTATCCGATGATCAACCAGCAGTTCGTGCAACATGAGATGCAGGGATTTTCCTATGTCAACCGGGAGGAAGATATGGGAGAAGAAGGATTACGAAGTGCCAAAGAATCCTACCATCCGGTTTTTATGGTAGAAAAAGGCATTGTGACAGAGAAAGGGGAATAACAGCATGATTTCAGAAAAGATGAAGGGATATGTGGAGAATGGCTCCGCAATCCGTGCCATGTTTGAAGAAGGAAAAAAAATGGCAGACCAGTTTGGAGCAGAAAATGTATATGATTTCAGCCTGGGCAACCCAAATGTACCGGCGCCTTCTGAAGTAAAAGAAGCAATCCAGGAAATCCTGGAAAAAGAAGATGCGCTGATGGTACATGGATATATGAACAATGCAGGATATGAGGATGTCAGAGCGGCGGTTGCAGATTCACTCAATAAGAGGTTTGGAACATCCTTTCACAAAGAAAATATTTTAATGACGGTTGGTGCGGCCGGAGGTATGAATGTCCTGATGAAAACCTTATTGAATCCGGGAGATGAAGTACTGACCTTTGCTCCTTATTTTGGCGAATACCGTGCCTATGTGACCAATTATGACGGCATTTTAAAAGAAGTAGCTCCGGATACGGAGACCTTTCAGCCAAATCTGGAAGCTTTTGAACAGATGTTGAGTGAAAAGACGAAAGCAGTCATCGTCAATACCCCGAACAATCCGACCGGAGTTGTTTACTCGGAAGAAACCATCAAAAAAATGGCAGCAATTCTGGAAGAAAAACAGAAAGAATTTGGGACAAGTATTTATCTTGTCTCGGATGAACCATACCGTGAACTGGCTTACGATGGCGTAGAAGTTCCGTATCTGACAAAATATTACCGCAATACGATTGTTGGATATTCTTTCAGCAAATCCCTGTCGCTTCCAGGAGAACGTATCGGCTATCTGGTCATGCCGGATGAACTGGATGATGCAGAAGATATCATTGCAGCAGCAGCCGTTGCCAACCGTATTCTGGGCTATGTCAATGCGCCGTCTCTGTTCCAGCGTGTGATCGCAAAGTGTCTGGACGCAAAGGTGGATCTTGCGTATTACAACCGTAACCGTGAGACACTGTATAATGGACTTTTGAAAGCAGGACTTACCTGCATCAAACCAGAAGGGGCTTTTTATCTGTTCGTCAAATCACCGGTTGCAGACGAAAAAGAATTCTGTCAGAAAGCAAAAGAGTACCATCTGCTTCTGGTTCCGGGAAGTTCTTTTGCGTGTCCGGGATATGTAAGGCTGGCATACTGTGTTTCTTATGAAACGATCGTAAACGCATTGCCGAAGTTTGAAGAACTGATGAAAAATTATTCGAAGAAATAAACGTAAATGATGTGGGTGTCCAAAGATACCATACGGATGAGGAGGATATAAGAATGAAAGCCTGGGAAAAAAATATCAGAAAAGTAGTACCGTATGTTCCGGGAGAACAGCCAAACCAGATCGGCATGATCAAATTAAATACCAATGAAAACCCGTATCCACCGGCACCGGGAGTGCTAAAAGCGATCGAAAGTCTGGATGACCGGAAAATGCGGCTTTATCCGGATCCGGCTGCAGATGCACTGGTAAGTGAACTGGCACAGTTTTACAACCTGGATAAGGATCAGGTGTTTGTCGGTGTAGGTTCTGACGATGTGCTGGCAATGTGTTTTTTGACGTTCTTTAACGCAGATCGTCCGATCTTTTTTCCGGACATCACCTATTCTTTCTATGATGTATGGGCAGATGTATTTCGCATTCCATATGAGTGCCAGCCACTGGATGAGGATTTTCATATTGTAAAAGAAGATTATTACCGTGCAAACGGCGGTGTGATCTTTCCAAATCCGAACGCACCGACCGGTATTGCACAGGATCTTTCTGATATCGAAGATATCCTGAAACACAACCAGGATGTGATCGTGATCGTTGATGAAGCTTATATTGATTTTGGCGGACGTTCGGCACTGGAACTGATCGGTCGTTATGATAATCTGCTTGTAGTGCAGACGTTTTCGAAATCACGTTCTCTGGCAGGGATGCGTATTGGCTATGCATTTGGAAATAAGCAGTTGATCAAATATCTGAATGATGTAAAATATTCGTTCAATTCTTATACTATGAACTATCCGTCCCTGCTGATCGGCAGGGAAGCGCTGAAAGACCGTGCCTATTTTGAGCAGACCAGAGCGAAGATCATTGCAACAAGAGAACGTATCAAAGAAGAACTTGCAGAACTTGGATTTACATTTGGGGATTCCCAGGCAAACTTTTTGTTTATCACACATGAAAAAGTGGCAGCAAGAGAATTGTTTGAAGCACTGAAGATCAAAAAGATCTATGTGCGCTATTTTAACAAGCCACGTATTGATAATTATCTGCGCGTCACGATCGGAACGGATGAAGAAATGGATACTTTTGTGGCATTTCTGAGAAAATATCTTTCGGAGAGGGAATAATATGAACGAAGATTACGAAATCTATGGAAGTTTTGCTTACGTCTATGATAAGTTCATGGATAATGTCCCTTATGAAAAATGGAGCGAATATGTGCAGTCTCTTCTGAAGGAATATGGGATTGATGATGGACTGGTGCTGGATCTTGGCTGTGGAACGGGAAGTCTGACAGAACTTCTTTCCGATGCCGGCTACGATATGATCGGTGTCGATCTGTCGGCAGATATGCTGGATATCGCCATGGAAAAACGGGAACAGTCGAAAAATGAAATCCTTTATCTTTTACAGGATATGCGGGAATTTGAACTGTACGGGACCGTGAGGGCAGTCATCAGTATCTGCGATTCCATGAATTACCTGCCGCAGGAAGCAGATTTCCTGCAGACATTGCGTCTGGTCAACAATTATCTGGATCCGGAAGGAATTTTCATTTTTGATCTGAACACACCTTATAAGTACCGGGAACTGATCGGAGATGCAACGATTGCGGAGAACCGGGAGGATGCAAGCTTTATATGGGAAAATACCTGGTATGAGGAAGAACAGGTCAATGAGTACGATCTGACGATCTTTGCCCGGACAGAGGGCGAATTTTATCAGAAATTTCAGGAGACACATTATCAGAGAGCATATAGTTTAGAAACCGTAAAAGAGCTGATCAGGCAGTCCGGGATGGAATTTATCGCCGCATACGATGCTTTTACAAGAGAGCCGGTCAGGAAGGACAGTGAACGGATCTATGTGATCGCAAGAGAAAAAGGCAAGCAGAAACAAAAATAAAAAATATGCACAGAGAGGAAAAAACAATGGCAGATTATATTGTGAGAGCCACTGCGGCGGACAGTCAGATCCGCGCATTTGCAGCCACAACAAAAGAAATGACAGAATACGCAAGAAGAGTTCACGAAGAAAGTCCGGTTGCCTGTGCGGCACTTGGACGTCTGATGACGGCAGGTGCCATGATGGGTGCTATGATGAAAGGAGAGAAAGATCTTCTGACCCTGCAGATCAAAGGGGACGGGCTGCTGCGCGGGATGACGGTGACGGCAGATGCAAAGGGCAATGTCAAAGGTTTTTCCGGAAACCCGCAGGTGATGCTGCCGCCAAATCCACAGGGAAAACTGGATGTAGGAGGAGCAGTCGGAAACGGGATCCTCAACGTGATCAAAGATATGGGTATGAAAGAACCGTATGTCGGACAGGTTGGATTGCAGACTGGTGAAATAGCAGAAGATCTTACGTATTATTTTGCAACTTCCGAGCAGGTGGCATCTTCGGTCGGACTTGGCGTGTTGATGAACCATGACAATACGGTACGCCAGGCGGGAGGATTTATCATCCAGCTTATGCCGTTTACAGATGAAAAAGTGATCGATGCACTGGAAAAGAAACTTTCCAGTGTGAAATCGGTGACTTCCATGCTGGATGCCGGTATGACACCGGAAGATATTTTAAAGGAACTGCTGGGGGATTTTGGCCTGGAGATCATGGAAATGACAGAAACCCGTTTTGCCTGCAACTGTTCCAAAGAGCGCATGGAAAAAGCACTGATCAGTATCGGGAAAAAAGATCTGGAAGAGATGATCCAGGATGGAGAACCAATCGAAATGAACTGTCATTTCTGCAACTCCCATTATACGTTTGACATACCGGAACTGAAAAAAATCCTGGCAATGGCAAAGAAGCGTTAAGCGGAAGGACAAGGAGGCGAAAAAGGCATGAGGGATGGTTTTGTGAAAGTTGCGGCTGTTACACCGGATATCCGGGTCGCAGACTGCGAATACAATGCAGAACAGATCTGTATCAAAATGAAAGAAGCGGCGCAAAAAGGCAGTAAGATCATCGTATTTCCGGAACTTTGTATCACCGGCTATACCTGTGAGGATCTTTTCTGGCAGGAAGTTCTGTTAAAAGGTGCAAAAGAGGCACTGGAGAAGATCCGGATATGCAGCAGGGAAATCGATGCACTGGTCTTTGTGGGACTGCCATGGGAAGTGAAAGGAAAGCTTTACAATGTGGCAGCAGCAGTGAACCGTGGAAAAGTGCTTGGTCTTGTACCAAAGAAAAATCTTCCAAATTATTCGGAATTTTACGAGAGACGCCATTTTGAACCGGCAAAAGAAGAACTCGATTACATCGAATATCCAGGAGTGGACGATCAGGAATATCTTCCATTTGGTATCCGGCAGATTTTTTTCTGTCCGCAGGTAGAAGGACTGACCATTGCAGCAGAAATCTGTGAGGATCTCTGGGTGCCGGATCCGCCAAGTATTTCGCACGCGATTGCCGGAGCGGATATCATCGTCAATCTTTCGGCAAGCGATGAAATTACCGGAAAAGACGGGTATCGCAGAAATCTGGTCAGTGGTCAGTCAGCCCGTCTGGTATGTGGCTATATTTATGCAGATGCCGGAGAAGGCGAGTCTACGACCGATCTTGTTTTTGCAGCACATAACCTGGTCGCAGAGAATGGAACGATCCTTGCAGAATCCGGACGTTTTGAGAATGGAATGGTGACGGCTGATCTGGATATCAACCGGATCCGTGCGGAGAGAAGAAGGATGACAACCTATCCTGCGGCGCAGGAAGAATATGAATGGACAGAATTTTCCCTTACCCTGGACAACACAAAACTGGAGCGTACCTTTGCACGCGCACCGTTTGTACCGCAGGATAAGAATGACAGGGAAAGACGTTGTGAAGAGATCCTGTCCATTCAGGCAATGGGACTGAAAAAGCGTCTGATGCATACAAATGCAAAAAGTCTGGTTGTAGGTATTTCCGGAGGACTGGATTCTACGCTTGCACTGCTGGTGATGGCAAGAGCCTGTGATATGGCGGGGATTGCAAGGGAAAAGATTCTCTCCGTTACGATGCCGTGTTTTGGTACCACTGACAGGACTTATCAGAATGCCTGTGAACTGACCAGAAGGCTTGGAGCTACTCTGAAAGAAGTGGATATCAAAGCTTCTGTGACGCAGCATTTTCTGGATATCGGGCAGGATATGCAGACGCATGACGTTACTTACGAAAACGGACAGGCAAGAGAGCGCACACAGGTATTGATGGATATTGCGAATAAAAATGGTGGTATGGTCATTGGAACCGGTGACATGTCTGAGCTTGCACTTGGATGGGCAACTTATAACGGAGATCATATGTCCATGTACGGAGTCAATGCTTCTGTTCCAAAGACGCTGGTGCGTCATCTGGTGCGTTATTGTGCAGATACCTGCCAAGACCGTCATCTGGGAGAAGTTTTGTATGATATCCTGGATACCCCGGTCAGCCCGGAACTGCTCCCTCCGGAGGATGGTAGGATTTCCCAGAAAACAGAGGATCTGGTAGGACCATATGAACTGCATGATTTCTTTTTATATTATGTACTGCGCTTCGGCTATGCTCCGGCAAAGATTTACCGGATTGCAAAACAGTCTTTTAAGGATGTTTATGATGAGGAAACCATCCTCAAGTGGCTGAAGAAGTTTTACTGGAGATTTTTTGCACAGCAGTTTAAACGTTCCTGCCTTCCGGATGGTCCGAAGGTTGGTTCCGTTGCCGTATCACCAAGAGGTGATCTGCGTATGCCAAGTGACGCCTGTGTCCGTCTGTGGCAGCGCGAATTAGATGATTTATAAATTATATGTTGCAAAATAAAATAGTATTTGACATATGAACAGACTTTCTGTATACTGTAAGATATAGAAAGCGTTGAAATATGGAAAGCAAAGAAGGAGGTGCCGGTGGCAGCACCTACCTTCGTGCTTTTGCCAGAGAGTTTTTGATCGCCTGAAATAACATTTCAGAAGTATATTTATTCTCACGGGAGCAAGTGATCCCATCTAAGGACTGTGTCTGACAGATCTGTCTGGACAGTTCATCCAGTGAAGGTTCTACCAGCGGAAAAGCGGTAGTGACCGATTCCCCAAGATTTATAAGACGAATATGGCTGATTTTATCTGAATCTACAGCAACTTCCACATCGGCACAGCGGTCAGAGAGTGTGATCGAGGAAGTGTATATGCCCGGAGTATAAAGATTTGCAGAAACACGGGTTGTGCTGCTTTCGGTTTCGGGTGGTTCAGATGCTGGTGTCTGTACCGTTTTTGGACGAAACATCAGAAACAGAAGAATCAGGAGTGTGATGACAAGCACTGCAAAAATGGCGGTATAAATGAGTTCTCTCATGCGCAGGACAACGATTTTAGGTTTGGACATAGGGTTTCCTTTTTTGTTTTTAACAGTATATTTCCAAATGCTTCTCTATATGACGTATATCATAGCGCAAATTTTGTATGGCAGAAAAGAAAGGAGAGTCGTGAAATGAAGGAAAAAGCAAAGAGGATTCTGGCATGGATGCTGGTAGTACTTTGTCTGGTGACAGAATTGTTTTTACCATGTCAGCCGGTTTTGGCAGGTGAGAGGATCGTACAGGAAACAGAAAGGGGAGAAACGGAAACTGCGAAGGAGAACAAAGAAGAGACAGCAGGAGAAAGTGTAGAAGAAACGGCAGGGCAAAGTCAGAGTGACACAAGCCAGGAAACAGAAATGCCAGATCAGATGCAGCAGACAGAAAGCAAAGAAAAACCAGAAGAAAAACCATCCAAAGGGAACTCTGCCAGAGAAAAAAGGACAGAAACAGGAAAGGTAAAGGAGTCTGCGGCAGGAAAACAGCCAAGAGCGGATATAGGAACCGTGACAGAGAGTGAGTATCTGAAAGTGCGTTCAGATGCAGTAGCGTTGAATAAGGCATCAGGAGTGACGATAGGAAATGTTAAGACACAGCTTCCACAGGGATATGAAGCACACATACGAAAGGTAAACCAGTGCCAGATCAACTTTAAGGACAAAACGTTTGTGCCGGACAGCGGACCGCTGAAAGGAAACACAGACTGTGTGATGCTTGGAGCGAATGACCGGAATAAGTATTATGCATGGTATCGTAAAAGCATGTATTATCAAAATTTCTGGGTGGATATTAAAATGACGCTGGCAGAGTTTTCATTTCAGGAGGGAGCGTATTTCCGGTTTATTGATACCCGGCCTGGAATTGAGTGTTACCGGCTGGAATGGGCGCAGACCAAAATGGAGTTTTTCCGTTCGGATACCGGGGAACCGGTAGATGTATGCGGATATGTAACCTTCAAAGATATTGATCTTTTTCAGGGAATTGTTCTGGAAAATGGCTTTGGTCAGGTATATGCCCGCGAAGAAGCAGTAGGAAATTTAAAGGCAGCAGTGGTAAATGGAAGGAATTATTACTTTGATGTTTCCGGAAAAAACCAGAGTGATTCAGATATCCGTTTTATGCTGTCAGCATTGATCCATGGAACTTATACAAGTGCGATTTTTACATTTGTGCGCCCGGAGAATAATATTGGCACATCTACTACGCCATCAGGTGGAATTTCGGCAAAGGCATATAAGATCTTTGCGAGCAGACATCCGCATATCGAAAAATATGTATCCGACCGGGATGAAAAAATGACAACGGTACATCAACTGGATAATAAAGACGAAACATATACTTATATTTTACGCACCATGGTACCACAGGAGAGCGAAGAGACTTTTTATAAAGACTTAAGTATCCGCGATACCCTGGATCCCTTTTTAGAAGTAAAGAGTGTGTCTGTTGTCAATGAAAATGGAAGCGATGCGGCGAAGTACTGGAATATCCAGACAGGCAATGCGTTCCTGGCACAGAGCAAGGATATGAAAGATACAAATTTTTACGGACATACGTATGATTTTCTGATTACTGTGGGCATAAGAAAAACTGCCGATCTGACAAAAAGATGGAATGAGCAGCAAAAAAGAGCAGTAATTTCTAATCAGGCGACAGCAAGTTCGGATGGAAATACAGTAAATTCAGGAACAACTACGACAAAAATCGCACCAGTGCCTTCTTCGGTTTTGGTGGAAAAACAGGATGAAAGGACAAAAGAAAAGCTTCCGGGCGCAGAGTTTGCAGTATACGAATGGAATGGAAATGGTTATGAGAATACACCGCTTATTACAATGAAAAACGAAGAGAACGGGCTTTATCAAAGCGGAAGTGTTTTAAATTACAGTGCAAAAAACCAGGGGAAATTCCGTATTACAGAGGAAAAAGCGCCGCAGGGATATGAAAAGACCGGATGGGAACGAACGTTTACGATTCCGGGATTTGAAAAAAAGGATATTTTTTATCAGGGAGAAAATGCCTGCATCAATCCTCCGTTCTGGATCCAGGTGGCTATTTATAAAAAAGACATCGAGACGGGGAAAACACTGCCAGATGTTCCGTTTTCCATTGAACAGTGGGATGAGACCATTCAGGATTACGTACCATATGAACTGGAGCAGCAGGTGCAGACGGATCTGATGGGTACGGCAAAAACAGAAAAACTTTATTATACCAGAAAAAATAAAGGAAAGTTCCGGCTGACGGAGAAAAAAGCTCCGGAAGCTTATTTTGGTGATTATAAAGAGGAAAATCCACAGAAAGGAAGAAAAACGTATCTTTTTCAGGTTACGCAGGAAAATAACGGAAAAATACTGGAACTGACGAATACGGATCAGAAAAATGGATTTTTTAATATCCCACAGAAAGCAGCGATCGCTGTAAAAAAGACCGGGGAAGTTTTAAAAGGTGCAAAAGAAGCGGACAACGGTACAGTCTTTCTCTATGAAAACCGTCCTCTGGAAGGGGCCGGATATGAGATCGTAGCAGCAGAGGATATCTATAAAGCCGATGGTGTCACACTTGCGTGGAAAAAAGGTGAAAAAGTAGATGAGATCGTAACCGGAAAAGACGGAATGGCGGTCAGTAAAATGTTGTATCTTGGAACCTATCATGTGATCGAAACAACTGCGCCGGAAGGATTTATCCGGAAGAAAACCACTGCCGAAAATACCAGGACAGTCACACTTGCATATCGGGGAGAGGAAATAAGGGAGTATGTAAGTGAGGAAATTATTTTTCATAACGAACGTCCGGAAAGCCAGATCAAGGTATGGAAAAAGGACAAAAACAGCAACATCGGACTGGAAGGAGCAAGATTTGGTCTGTATGCCGGGGAGGCAATCCTTGCAGATGACAAAGTAGCAGCGGTCAGAGACCAGCTTCTGGAAACGGCAGTCAGCAAAAGAGACGGAAGCTGTGTGTTTCAAAGAGATCTGCCGTGTGGATATTCCTATTACGTAAAAGAGATTCTTGCGCCGCAGAATTATTACCGGCAGACCGAAAAAGAACGCTATTTTTTCCGATGGGACTATTTGAACGATGAAACGGATATATATTACTTTCCGGCTGCCGGAAAAGAGCAGGAAGCTGTTTTTTATAATCAGGAAGTGAAAGCAGATATTTCTCTGACAAAGGTTGATGCCGGAAGCGGGAAATCCATTCCGCAGCAGATGGCAAAACTTGGTGGTGCAGTATACGCCCTGTATGCCAGAGAAGATATTTTTTCAGCAGATGGACTTGGAACGATATGTTATCGGAAAGGCAGCGAGGTTGCCAGAGAAGAAACGGATTCAGACGGAAAACTTTGTTTTAAACAGGTGATGTTGGGAAAATACGAAGTGCGCGAGATCAAAGCTTCGGAAGGATATCTGATCGATCCGGCCGCATATCCGGTAGATTGTACATACGAGGGACAGGAAATTGCTGTGGTGAAAAGAAGTATCCAGAGCCTGGAAAAGGTTAAATCACAGTCTCCTGTTTTTCTGAAACTGACCGGGGATAATAAAGAAACCGATCTGGAATGGCTGAAAAATTCAGGATTTTCCCTGTTCAGTGTATGGGAACTGGAGCAGAGCGGTCAGTTGAAAAAAGGAAGCAGTACACTGCTTTCGGATGAACAACTGGTGCAGCAGGTGATCGACTTGTACCGGGACAGAAATACGCTGGACTATGAAAAAATGAAAAAACTTCCTACGGCACAGTATTATGATGAACTTGGGAATGAAAAGAGGGTTCCGGAGCAGTTTTCGGATGAAAAAGGACGGATCGGGTTTAAGGCAATTCCGTATGGAAAGTATCTGCTGGTAGAGACAAGTGTTCCAGAAGGAAAACAGGCAGCGGCACCAAAAGTTCTTACTGTTACAAATGATGAAAAGGATGGGCAGACGGAAGGAGATGGAAAAGGAATTCCACTTCCGGATCTGGCTATCTGGGATCAGTCGCAGGTCAGCTACCTGAAAATCTGGAAAAAAGATGCATTTACCGGACAATATGTGACTAAACCGGGAGCGAGTTATGTGATCCATGACATCGAAGGCGCCTATTTTAACTGGTATATGAAAGATAAAACCAGTGAAGAGCGCGTGGATTATATCAACCGCTTTGGAAATCTGGTTGTTGCTTATACCAATGGGGAAATGATGGGATCTTATGAACATCCATATGAAACTGCGGTACGCAAAGATACGGATGGCCGTGTAGCAGGAACGTACGTAACAACAACGGAAGCGCTTCCGGCAGGACTTTATATCCTGGAAGAAGTAGCAGCACCGGAAGGTTATGTCAGACAGGGTGCAGAAGGCAGGTATCGCAAAAAAGAGGGAATCTCCTTTTTCGAGATCAGCGCTGCAAAACGGCTGGAAGCAGAAAAAATGCATGCTCTCCGGGTAACACAGGAAGATATCGGAGCATGGGAAACTGCGGATACGGCATCTAAGGACAGAAGAGTTCGCGTACAGATCGGTGAAAATGCCATGACCGGTTATGACAAGCTTGCCGGCACATTTGTGACGGAAGTTTTTCAGGAAAATGAACCGGCTGTGGGCAAGATCAGTGTTTATGCAGAAGGAGAAGGGCTGCAGTCATACCATCCGGAAAAGGGTTTTTCTTATGCGTGTGTGCCGCTTGCTGGAAATATTTTCACGGTACGTGCTGCCAGAGATATTTATTCAGGGGAAGGAACGGACCGCCAGACATTGCTGTTTGCAAAAGGCAGTGTGGTAACGGAACTGAAAACCGATAAAAATGGAAAGGCATGCAGCGAAAGTGTCATGGCTGCCGGCTGGAAATGGTATGGTCTGCCGCTTGGAAGTTATACGATTGAACAGACGAAAGCGGCGGAAGGTTATGCACTGACGGAAGAAAACAGAAAGCCAAGAGCTTTTGAAATTACTTATGCTGGTCAGGAAGTACCGATTTTGTATGAAAGTGAATTTTATGAGATACCAAGACAGAAAGTAGAAATCCATACGGAAAAACTGGATATGGAAAGCCATGAAAAACTGGCAGGTGCAAAATTTGGCTTGTATGCCGCACGGGATCTTCTGGCAGCGGACGGCAAAACGGTCGTGGTCAGAAAAGATACGAAAATCGCCGTGGCAGAAACAAAAGAAGGAATAACGGAAGTGCAGGAAGCGTTGTTTGATGTTGATTTGCCGCTTGGTACTTATTATATAAAAGAAGAGAAAGCACCGGATGGTTATTATCTGTCGGAAAAGACAGAAATGGTAGAGGTGGAAGGATTTGAAGAAGAAACCATTCAGAAGCGCTATGAAACAGTTTTTGAAAACCGCAAGACTATACTTCAGGTTAATATCATGGATTATGACACGGAAGTAGAACTGGATGGTGTTGTATTTTCTGTGCAGGATGCTGACGGAAATGTGCTCTGCAGACAGGTCAGTGTGCATAATGGAAATGTGTGGATACGGGGACTGAATATTGGAGAAACTTACCATATTGTAGAGACAAAAGCGCGTACCGGTTATAGAAAGCAGTTTTTTGAAAAGAAAGATTATAAGTCACCTTATAAAGAGGAGGGATATGAGAAAGATGGCGTATTTTTTGAGGGGAAAGAGTGCAAGATCCGGAACTGCAAAGAAAATCAGGCAGAAGTACAGCTTGCCGAAGGAGAAAGCGTCCAGTTTGTAAGTCTTTTTAACAAAACGGATGAAGCTGTGCTGCAGATTGAAAAACGGGGAGAAGTTCCAAGGACACAAATAGAAAATGGAAAGCTGAAACAGATTCTCTATATGGAAGAAGGGCTTCCAGGTGCAAAATATGATGTTTTTGCAGAAGAGATCATTCAGCATCCGGATGGCTATAGCAAAGATCTGTATCAGGCAGGAGAAAAAGTAGCAGAGGTTATAACCGGAAAAGATGGACGGGCAACACTGGAAAAAATGGCTTTTGGCATTTATCGGATCACAGAGACAAAAGCACCAGAGGGTTATGTAAGAGCAGGTGAAAAGACAACACAGACGGCAGAACTTACGTGGTCTGAACAGGAGAAAACGCTACAGAGTGTCTGCTTTGTAAATGAGCGCCAGAGACCGGATCTTGGAAGAGAACCGGAAGAGGGCAATGGCGGCGAGGTCATTCATCCACAGTGGAAAGGAAAAACAGGTGTCTGGAAAGTCTGTGTGGATGGAGAAAAGCAGCAGAAAGCAAGTGGTGCAGAATTTACACTTTATGCCGCAGCAGATATCACGGATGTAAATGGAAAACAGATCATACCGACAGGTACGGAAATAGAACGGGCAGTATCGGATGACCGTGGCAGGGCAGTTTTTCTTACCGATCTGCCAATGGGGAATTATCTGGCAAAAGAGACAAAAGCACCGGATGGTTATTATCTTTCAGAAGCAGAGATCCGGTTTGATTTTGAACCATACAAAGAACAGGATCAGATCGCCATTGTACGTATGAAAGGGGAAATCAGAAATACAGCCGTCCAGGTGAAACTTTTTCTGAAAGATGATCTTACCGGGAAAGAACTGGCAGATGCAGAATTGCAGATTTTAGACGAAGAAGGCAATGTTCATGCAACAATCCATACATCCAATACAAATGGTGAGGGGCATGAAATTCTGGGACTGATTCCGGAAAAGAAATACCATATCGTAGAAATCCTGCCAAGAAAGGGATACCGTCCGGAAATCCAGATACCGGAAAATATGAAAGGCGCACTGAAAAAACAGGATAAAAACCGCGTGGAATTTTCCGTGCCGCAGGTGTATCTGAAAGAAAACCTGGAGAATCAGCCAGAGGCACTGAAACTGGAAATCGAGAATGCCTTTGTAATAGGAAGTGTCCGTGTTGAAAAAACAGGTGAGATTTTAAATGCGGCTCAGAGAAAAACGAATCTGGCAGGTGAAATCTGGAACCGCATCAGCACCTGGTTTTTGTACAAGATTGGAAAAGTAGCACACGCAGAGTTTACGATCACCGCACAGACTGATCTGGTTCATCCAGACGGTGTGACCGGGATTTTATACCGTGCGGGAGATATTGTAGAATATCAGGTAAGAGAACCGGAAAAAGCGATGGCTATAGCCAGTACGGACGAGAGCGGTATCGTGCAGTTTTCTGGAATGTATCCGGGAGTCTATGAACTTACGGAAACAAATGTGCCGGAAGGTTTTCAGAAAAAACAGGAACCGATATTGTTTACACTGGCAGAAGGAGCAAAAGATACGGAAGCCGAACCGGTACTGAAAGAGATTCCAGTGTACAATGAAAGGCAGCGCGTGAAGATCGAGGTTCAAAAAAGCGATCTGGAAAACCAGGAGAAAATGTTAGAAGGTGCCGTCTTTGGACTGTATGCAGCGAAGGATATCAAAACAAGAACTAATGTTTTACTGCTGGAAGAAGGAACGCTTCTGGAAACGCAGAGAAGCGGTGCGGATGGAAAAGCGGAGTTTGACAGTGATCTTCCGCTTGGAAGCTATAAAGTATGTGAAATCAGTGCACCGGATGGTTATATCAAAAGTGCGCGGGAAATAGAAGTCGATGCCGTATGGAAAGAAGATGGTCAGAAAGTGCAGCAGTTTTCTCTCGTGTTTGCAAATCAGATCACGAAAACCAGGATTCAGAAAAAAGCAGAAGATACGCAGGAGCCGCTGGAAGGGGCAAAACTGGCTGTTTATCAGAATAATACCTGTATAGAAAGCTGGATCAGTGAAAAAGAACCACACATGATCGAAGGACTGCATGTAGGAGAAAGTTATACGTTGCGGGAACTGGAACCGGCTGCCGGCTATGTGACAGCAGAAGATAAGACATTTACCGTAGAGATAAAAGAAGAAAACGGAGAGTATATACCGCAGGATATAGAAATGACGGATGCACCGACGCAGATTGGTATTGCAGTGTATGAAAAAGACGGGGATCGTAAAGTGCCGCTGGAAAAAGTGAAAGCACATCTGGAGACGGCAGAAGGTGAGGTATTGTCGCAGACAAACAATCCGTCTGGAAAAGATGGCCACTGGGAATCTGGAAAAGCTACGGAAGAAATGTGGAAGAAAATTCCGGTGGGGAAATATCGCGTTGTGGCAGATACAGTGCCAGAAGGATACGTATGTCCGCAGCCGTTGGAGATCGAAGTACAGGATATACCGGAAGTACAGCATTTTGAAATTCTGGTACAGCCGATCTGCATCCGGATCACCGGTTATGCATTCGGGTCAGCAGCATCCGATAAAAAGAAAGAAAAGAGTGTACAGAAAGGCATTTTTTCCTGCCTGAGAGGAATGTATGAAGAGAAAGCACAGGAGTTGCCAACTGTTTATACACATATTCCGGGAGGCAGCTATCAGATAAAAACAGATACCGTACCGGCTGGATATGTGCTTCCGGAGACAAAAACGATTACGGTGCGTAAAGATACGGAACAGATCCAGGATTTTGATGTGGATATCCGTCCGACTGTGATAAAGATACTGGCAGTTGATAAAAATACGCAGCATGTACTGGATGGAGTAAAGGTAGATGTACGAAATGAGAAGGGAAGCATTATCTGGAAAAATATGACGCTTACCGCGCTAAAAGAACAGGTTGTGCCTGCCTGGTATACCATTGAGGTAAAAAAAGTTCCGAAAGGTTATCAGAAGCCGGAAAATAAAAAAATTCAGGTAAAAGCTGTTGCGACTATCCAGAAATATAAGATCGAACTGAAAAAGAAAGCAGGTGAAACAGGGCTGGAGATAGACGATGATCAGGGAAAAAGCAGTGGCAGCAGGTCTGCTTCTTTAGGCAGCCAGGCAGAAGAAGACACATACATTCCGGATGAAAAAGGCACTACGACAACGGCTGCACAGACAGGGGATGCTTCCTGGATGGAAATGTGGATTTTTGCTGCAGGAATGGCAGTGAGCAGCATGGTACTTGGGAAACTTACAAAAAAGAATAAAAAACAAAAAGAATAGAAACAGAAAAAAGAGAGAAAATAAAGGAGAGTGAGTAATAGAGAGAGGTGACAAGGTGGGGAAAAAGCTATCGACAAGTCTGGAAGAAAATCAGAAATATCTTCAGAAAAAGCTGAGAGTGGATAAAAATTTTGATATTATCAGCAGAAATACAAGGATTGCAGACCGGCAGGCATGTTACTATTTTATCGATGGATTTATCAAGGAAACCATTGCAGAAAAACTGTTAGAGTTTTTTTATTCGGTCACACCGGAAGATCTGCCGGAAGAAAGCGAAGAACTGTCCAGGGATGCGATGCCGTATGTGGAAGTAGAACTGCTGGAGGACTGTGATCAGATCATAACACAGATCCTTTCAGGTGTTATGTGCTTTTTTATTGATGGATATTCCAAGTGTTTTGCGATTGACTGCAGGACTTATCCAATGCGAAGTGTAGAAGAGCCGGACAAAGATAAAGTACTGAGAGGTCCAAGGGATGGGTTTGTGGAAACCATTGTTTCCAACACAGCACTGATACGCAGGAGGATACGAAGTCCACAGTTGTCCATGGAGATGCACAGCATTGGTGTTGTTTCACATACAGATGTGGTTCTTATATATATGGAAGAACGAGTAGACAGAGATTTTTTAGAGCAGGTAAAAAACAGACTGAAAAGTATTAAGACAGATGCCCTTGCCATGAATCAGGAAAGCCTGGCAGAATGTCTGTATCCGCATCGGTGGTATAATCCATTTCCTAAATTTAAATATACAGAGCGACCGGATACTGCGGCGGCAGAAATTCTTGATGGGAAAATTGTACTTCTGACGGATAATTCTCCGGCTGTGATGATTCT
>CAJMMS010000016.1 GCA_905214675.1 uncultured bacterium | reverse complement strand
CAGTTTACGGAAAAGTTTCAGTGGCAGAAGCTGAATAAAAATAGAAATGGCTTTTTGTGGACAATGACAGGAATGGCTGCCGCGCAGATGGGGGATATCAATAACCTTTCGGAAATGATAAGAAATTATGAAGCAGAATACTGTGAGAACCGAAAATATCCGCTATACACAGGCGAAGCAGGATGGATATGTATGGAATGCGAGAAATTGTATAGTTTGTATGAAAGAAAAATAAAAACAGGATTTATACTATGCACATGATTTTACACAGAGTAAACAAACTAATACTAAAGAAAACAGGGGGTACTGCCAAAAGGCGGTACCTCTTTTCGACATAAGAAAACGAAAACTGTTTTGCAATTTATCAAGGCTTCACAAAGGGTCACAAATTCACAAAGTTTTCACAAAAAAATTAGCACTCACCTCTTGACAGTGCTAACAAATAGTGTTATATTCTTGATAGAACAAAGAAATATATAACACTCTAGCAAACAGGAGGTGTTTTTATGAATATCAGTAAATTTACACAGAAATCTATCGAGGCTGTCAACAGCCTTGAGAAACTGGCTTATGAATATGGCAATCAGGAGATTGAGCAGGAGCATCTGCTCTATGCTCTGCTAAAACAGGAAGACAGTCTCATCCTCAAGATGATCGAGAAGATGGAGATTGATAAAACGTACTTTACCGATGCAGTCGAGTCCGCACTTGAGAAACGTACCAAGGTTTCCGGCGGACAGGTTTACATCGGACAGTATTTAAATAAGGTACTTGTTCAGGCAGAGGACGAGGCAAAAGCTATGGGAGATGAATATGTCTCTGTAGAGCATCTGTTCCTGTCGATGATCAAAAATCCAAGTCCTGAGATCAAGAAACTGTTCCAGGAGTTCGGCATCACAAGAGAACGCTTTTTGCAGGCACTTTCCACGGTCCGCGGCAATCAGCGTGTGACAACGGACAATCCGGAAGCAACTTATGATACGTTAAATAAATATGGTCAGGATCTGGTGGAGAAAGCAAGAAACCAGAAACTGGACCCGGTGATCGGACGAGATGCGGAGATCCGCAATGTGATCCGTATTCTTTCCAGAAAAACGAAAAACAATCCGGTGCTGATCGGTGAGCCAGGTGTCGGTAAAACGGCAGCGGTAGAGGGCCTTGCACAACGTATCGTCCGCGGTGATGTGCCGGAAGGACTGAAAGATAAAAAGATTTTCGCCCTGGACATGGGAGCACTGGTAGCCGGTGCCAAATACCGCGGTGAATTTGAAGAGCGACTGAAAGCCGTTCTGGAAGAAGTGAAAAAGAGCGACGGACAGATCATTCTATTTATCGATGAGCTGCATTTGATCGTCGGGGCAGGCAAGACAGACGGAGCGATGGATGCCGGCAACATGTTAAAACCAATGCTGGCACGAGGCGAGCTGCACTGTATCGGTGCGACAACGCTGGATGAATACCGCCAGTATATCGAGAAAGATGCCGCACTGGAGAGAAGATTCCAGCCGGTTATGGTAGATGAGCCGAGCGTGGAAGATACGATTTCCATTCTGCGTGGATTAAAAGACCGTTATGAAGTTTATCATGGCGTAAAGATCACAGACAGTGCACTGGTAGCGGCTGCGACCCTTTCTCATCGTTATATTTCCGACCGTTTCCTGCCGGATAAAGCGATCGACCTGGTCGATGAAGCCTGTGCCCTGATCAAGACAGAACTGGACTCCATGCCGACGGAGCTGGATGAGCAGCGAAGAAAGATCATGCAGATGGAGATCGAGGAAGCGGCTCTGAAAAAAGAGACCGATAAATTAAGTGCGGAGCGTCTGGAGAACCTGCAGAAAGAACTGGCAGAGCAGAGGGAATCCTTTGCAGGCAAAAAAGCGCAGTGGGACAATGAGAAACATTCCGTAGAAAACTTATCTGTGCTGCGTGAAAAGATTGAAAATATGAACAAAGAGATCGAGAAGGCACAGAGAAGCTATGATCTGAACAAGGCAGCAGAACTGCAGTACGGCGAACTGCCGAAACTTCAGAAACAACTGGAAATCGAAGAAGAAAAGGTCAAAAGCAAAGACCTGTCTCTGGTGCATGACCGTGTAACCGACGAAGAGATCGCAAGGATCATTTCCAGATGGACCGGTATTCCGGTTGCAAAACTGACGGAAGGTGAGCGTAGCAAGATCCTGCATCTGGATGACGAGTTGCACAAACGTGTCATCGGACAGGAAGATGGTGTCAGAAAAGTGACCGATGCGATCATCCGTTCCAAAGCCGGTATCAAAGATCCGACCAAGCCGATTGGTTCCTTTCTCTTCCTTGGACCTACCGGCGTTGGCAAGACGGAGCTTGCAAAAGCACTGGCAGCGAGCATGTTTGATGATGAGCAGAATATGGTGCGTATCGATATGAGTGAGTACATGGAGAAATATTCTGTGTCCCGTCTGATCGGAGCTCCTCCAGGATATGTAGGTTATGAGGAAGGCGGACAACTGACCGAGGCAGTCAGAAGAAAACCATATTCTGTTGTACTGTTTGATGAGATCGAGAAAGCACATCCGGATGTCTTTAACGTACTGCTTCAGGTACTTGATGACGGACGTATCACCGATTCTCAGGGCAGAACCGTAGACTTCAAGAATACGATTCTGATCATGACATCTAACATTGGTTCGTCCTATCTGCTGGACGGCATTGAACCGGACGGCAGCATCCGCCAGGAGAGTCAGGATCTGGTCATGAATGATCTGCGTGCACATTTCAGACCGGAGTTTTTGAACCGTCTGGATGAGATCATCATGTTCAAGCCGCTGACAAAAGAAAACATCGGCAACATCGTTGATCTGATGATGGCAGATCTGAACCGCAGACTTGCAGATCAGGAGATTAAGCTGGAGTTGACGGATGAGGCAAAAAGCTATATCATAGACGGTGGCTATGATCCGGTCTATGGTGCAAGACCTCTGAAACGTTTCCTCCAGAAAAATGTGGAGACACTGGCAGCGAGAATGATCCTGTCAGGCAACGTACAGACAGAGGATACCATCGTGATCGGTCTGAAAGACGGAAAACTGGCAGCGGAAGTGATGAAAGTCGAGTAATGTTCGCACCGGGAGTCCGCAAGTTTGAAAAAAGGAGTAAAGTATGATTCCAAAAGATCCGATGATACTGTTGAGCTATGTAAACACACAACTGCGTGATTATTATGAATCACTGGAGGCACTGTGCACCTGCCGCGGACTGAACCGGCAGAATCTCCTGGAGAAAATGGACAGCATAGACTATCACTACGATGAAAAAACAAATCAGTTCATCTAAGAAAATAATTGCAATTTTCGCACTGTTCCTGGCGGCCTTCACCTGGGGCAGTGCCTTTTGCGTGTTAAAAGACACGCTGGAAAATGTCTCGCCGATCTGGCTTCTGGCCTTTCGCTTTCTGTTAGCGGGCGGCATCATGACGCTCATCTGTATTCCGAGAATGAAGAAAATGACCCTCCGTACGTTAAAGAGAGGGATCATCATGGGCATTGTCCTGTATTTTGAATTTCTGTTCTTTACCGTTGGTCTGCAATATACGACCTCTTCCAAATCTTCCTTTATTATAGGTTCTTATGTAGCGATCCTGCCGCTCATTTACTGGGTGATCCGCAGAAAAAAGCCACAGAAGGCAGATATTCTGGCGGCATTTTTCTGCATTATGGGACTTGGATTTATCTTGCTTGGAAGTTTTGACGGGATCAACAAAGGCGATCTGATCTCGCTGCTCTCGGCGGTATGCTATGCAATCCATATCGTTGTGACCGGGATTTTTGCAAGGGAAGAGGATGGCTTTCTGTTAAATATGCTTCAGATCGGGACGGGCGGTATCCTGGGACTTGCCGCGGCAATGATCCTGGAGCCGCATCCGGCAGCCATGTCCGGCATGAACATCGGAAGCATTGCTTATCTGGCGGTATTCTGTACGGTTGTGCCATATCTGCTCAGCGTATTCGGGCAGAAATATGTGAAAACGTCCACGAGTGGCGTAATCCTCTCTTTTGAGAGTGTGTTTGGTTGTCTGCTCTCGATCCTGGTGCTGGGAGAACGTCCCGGGATGCGTTTTGTGCTTGGGGCAGTACTGATGATGTGTTCTTTCCTGATTGTTGAAAAAATTTCCCTGCCATTGCCAAAAAGAGTAGCGGTGAAAGCAGAAAAATGATATAATGATGCTAGGGGCAGAAACCCAAAACCACGATGTGCTTGCACAGGAGTGGTTTTATGGTTTCGTGCCCCGCCCGGATATGAGCATAGAAGTGGAGCATAAGCTTCACGATATGCGAATATATGGTACGAATTGTGGGAGTACGAAGTACGGAGCAATTCGGAAGGCATCATTTGATTACGATATTTATAGCAGCACCCCAAATTACAGCACAAAGCAAAGGAGAAAAACATGATAAAAAAAGAAAAAAAACTTCGTATGATGCTCCTTATGGCGCTGACTCTGGCAGCAGGAAGCGTTGGAGCGATGATTGGAAGCGGAGCAAAACAGGTACAGGCGGCAGAAAGTGCGTATTATTATGTATCGTTAGGAGATTTAAAGCAGACAGCATGGAATAAGAACAGTGTAAGCATCAGTTGGGCACAGACATATACAAGTTCCATGAATAATCTGACTACAGAAGGGTATAACATTTATCTTGGCACCAGCTCCAGTGATATGAAGCTGGTCGGAACATCCAAAACACCGTCATATACACTGACCGGACTGCAGGATGGAAAGAATTATCGTGTGCGGGTAGAGGCGTATACCTTGAATGGAACAAAAACAAGTTCACCTGTAAGTATAACAGTAGAGACAATTCCGGCAGCCGTACATAATTTCAAACAGGAAAAATGGTGGTTTTATGCAAAAACTCTGGACGTTTCATGGGACAGAGTAGAGACAGCAGACAGGGTAGAGGTGACTCTGTATAACAGCAAAGGCAGACGTGTCGGCAAGCCGGTAAGCACAAACAGCTATGCTTCCAGAGCATCTTTTACGAAAATGAAAGATGAAGTTTATACTGTAACCATTCAGGCGTTTAAGACGGTAAATGGCAAAACTTACAGCACTCCGAAAGCAAAGATCCAGTGCTTCAATCAGGCACGCATTAAAGAAAAGACAATCAAAGTTAAAAAAGGAAGTTTGAGTTTCCAGTGGGGAAAAGTCGGCGGAGCAAGTGGATATGATATCTATATGTCCACAAAACTGAAATCAGGCTATAAGAAAGTAAAATCAGTTGGCAAGAATACGACAAAGGTTACAATCAAGAAATTCAAAGGAAAAGCAATCAATCCGAAAAAGACGTATTACATATGCGTTGAGACAAAAAAGAAAAATGGTTCAAAAGTAAATAAATCCGGAAGATTGTATTACTGGAATACGAAGAGTCGTTCATTTAGTCGCGTATTTTAATAAGTCTGAAATCTTGACAGACAAACATTCCTATGTTACCGTAGAAATAAGCGTTAAAAGCTAAACATGAGGAAGTAGCTATTTGCGCAGTAAATATGCGAATTCCGAATGTTTATAGAATTGCGGGAGTTACTTTGTAACGGAGCAATTCGCAGGCATTAGTTGGGGGCAAAAACTTGCCCCCAACATCTTATTATACAGGAGGCAGAAATGGATAAAAAGAAATTTTATATGACAACTGCGATTGCCTATACATCCGGCAAACCGCATATCGGAAATACCTATGAGATCGTGCTGGCAGACAGCATTGCCCGATTCAAAAGACAGCAGGGATACGATGTATTCTTCCAGACCGGAACCGATGAGCATGGCCAGAAGATCGAGCTGAAAGCAGAAGAAAAAGGTGTGACACCGAAGGCTTTTGTGGATGAAGTTTCCGCAGAGATTAAAAGAATCTGGGATCTGATGAATACATCTTACGATAAATTTATCCGTACAACAGATGCAGACCACGAAAAACAGGTACAGAAGATCTTCAAAAAACTGTACGACAAGGGAGATATCTACAAGGGACATTATGAAGGTATGTACTGTACACCTTGTGAGTCTTTCTTTACCGAATCTCAGCTGGTGGACGGCAAATGTCCGGACTGCGGCCGTGAAGTGCAGCCTGCAAAAGAAGAAGCTTATTTCTTCCGTATGAGCAAATATGCAGACCGTCTGATCGAACATATCAACACCCATCCGGAATTTATCCAGCCGGTTTCCAGAAAGAATGAGATGATGAACAACTTCCTTCTTCCGGGACTTCAGGATCTGTGCGTATCCCGTACTTCCTTTAAATGGGGCATTCCGGTAGATTTCGATCCGAAACATGTCGTTTATGTATGGCTGGATGCACTGACCAACTACATCACCGGCATCGGTTATGACTGTGACGGCAACAGCAGCGAGCAGTTCAGGAAAGACTGGCCTGCAGATCTGCATCTGATCGGTAAGGATATCATCCGTTTCCATACGATTTACTGGCCGATTTTCCTGATGGCACTGGACCTGCCGCTTCCGAAACAGGTATTCGGACATCCGTGGCTGCTGCAGGGTGACGGCAAGATGAGCAAATCCAAAGGAAATGTACTGTATGCCGATGAACTGGTTGATTTCTTTGGTGTGGATGCAGTGCGTTATTTCGTTCTGCATGAGATGCCGTTTGAAAACGACGGTGTGATCTCCTGGGAGCTGATGGTAGAGCGTATGAATTCTGACCTGGCAAATACCCTCGGAAACCTGGTAAACCGTACGGTTTCCATGTCCAATAAATATTTCAGCGGCGTAGTAGAAAATAAGAACGTAAACGAGCCGGTGGATGAAGAATTAAAGAAAGTCGTTCTGGAGACACCGGACAAAGTCACTGCAAAAATGGAAGAGCTGCGTGTGGCAGATGCAATCACCGAGATCTTTACACTGTTCAAACGCTGCAACAAATACATCGATGAGACGATGCCGTGGGCACTGGCAAAAGACGAGGCAAAAAAAGATCGTCTGGCAACGGTTCTCTACAATCTGGTAGAATCCATCAGCGTCGGAGCAACACTTCTGGAATCCTTTATGCCGGAGACTTCTGATAAAGTACTGGCACAGCTCGGAGCACAGAAACGCAAGCTTTGCCAGATGGATACCTTTGGTCTGTATCCATCTGGCAATAAAGTAACAGAGAAACCGGAAATCCTCTTTGCACGTATGGATATCAAGGAAGTGATGGCAAAAGTTGCAGAGCTTCATCCGGCAACAGAAGAAGTAAAAGAAGAGGAAAAAGGCATTGATATTGAACCGAAGGATGAGATCACATTTGAAGAATTCGGCAAAATGCAGTTCCAGGTAGGCGAGATCATTTCCTGCGAGGCAGTGAAAAAATCCAAAAAACTGCTCTGCTCCCAGGTTAAGATCGGCAGCCAGGTAAAACAGATCGTATCCGGAATCAAGGCACATTACACACCGGAAGAGATGGTTGGCAAAAAAGTCATGGTACTGGTAAACTTAAAACCTGCAAAACTTGCCGGAGTTCTTTCAGAAGGTATGCTGCTGTGTGCAGAGGATGAGAAGGGTGAACTTTCTTTAATGGTACCGGAAAAGAAAATGCCGTCCGGAGCAGAGATCTGCTAAGGGGATAAGAAAATATGATTTTTGACAGCCACGCTCATTATGATGATGAAGCGTTTGACAAAGACAGAGACTACCTGCTCTCCACGATGGAAGAGCAGGGCGTTGGCTGTATTGTAAATGTAGGTGCAAGCTTTCAGGGAGCAGAAGACAGTGTAGAGCTTTCCAAACGTTATCCGTATGTCTATGCGGCAGTCGGTGTGCATCCGGATCACGTCGGTGAACTGGACGAGGGGAAGATGCAGCAGCTCAAAGAGATGTGTACCATGGAAAAAACAGTCGCAGTCGGCGAGATCGGCCTTGATTATTACTGGGATAAAGAGTCCCACGAGCTCCAGAAGGAATGGTTTAAAAAACAGATGGAGCTTGCAAAAGAGGTAAATCTTCCGGTCATTGTACACAGCCGTGAGGCCGCGCAGGATACGTTTGATCTGATCAAAAGTGAGCATGCCGGAACGACCGGAGGTGTGATCCACTGCTTTTCCGGTTCGAAAGAGATGGCGAAAGAGTATATCAAGATGGGGTATTATATCGGAGTCGGTGGTGTTGTTACGTTTAAAAATGCAAGAGTTTTAAAAGAAGTGGTGGAGAGCATTCCACTTGAGCGGATTTTGACGGAAACCGACTGCCCGTATCTGGCACCGGTGCCATTTCGCGGCAAACGAAACTGTTCTGCCTATATTTCCTATGTGCTTGATATGATCGCTGAGTTGAAGGGCATTTCCAGAGAAGAAGCAGAAAAGGTTACTTATGAGAACGCGAGAAATATGTACCGTATCACAGACGGAAAGGCAGGAAACAATGGAGAAATTATCAAATCCGCAGAAAACCATAGAAGTAATTAAAAAATATGATTTTGCCTTTCAGAAGAAGTTCGGGCAGAATTTTCTGATCGATGCCCATGTGCTGAACAAGATCATCGCGTCTGCAGAGATCACAAAAGATGACTGTGTGCTGGAAATCGGCCCTGGTATCGGAACGATGACACAGTATCTGGCGGAGGCGGCAGGAAAAGTTGTGGCAGTGGAGATTGACCGCAATCTGATCCCGATCCTCTCCGAGACGCTGGCAGAGTATGACAACGTAACGGTGATCAATGAAGATGTGCTGAAACTGGATATCGCAAAACTGGCAGATGAATACAATCAGGGCAGAGCGATCAAAGTGGTGGCAAATCTGCCGTATTATATTACCACACCGATCATCATGGGACTTTTTGAGAGCCATGTGCCGGTAAAGAGCATTACCGTTATGGTTCAGAAAGAAGTTGCCCTGCGTATGCAGGCGGGACCTGGCACAAAAGATTACGGGGCATTATCCCTGGCTGTGCAGTTTTATGCAGAGCCGTACATCGTGGCAAATGTACCGCCAAACTGCTTTATGCCGCGTCCGAATGTCGGAAGTGCGGTCATTCGGCTGACACTGCATGAAAACCCGCCTATCACGGTAAAGGATGAGAATCTGATGTTTCGGATCATCCGTGCTTCTTTTAACCAGAGAAGAAAAACGCTGCTCAACGGTCTGAATAATTCACCGGAGATTGCAGCAACGAAAGAACAGATCCAGACAGCTTTTGAAAAGCTTGGTTTCCCAGCAAATGTACGCGGGGAGACATTGACATTAAAAGAATTTGCGGCACTTGCAGATGAGTTTTCCAAACTAAGATAATGTTGCACTGCCGCAGAAGAAAAAATCCTGTGGGATAAGAGAGCGGACGTCTCAGAACGTTCGCTTTTCTGGATTATTCAGAAAGGAGAATACATGAAAAAGAAATTTACAGCAGTATTTCTGACAGCGACGATACTGTTTACTTCCGGTATTACCGTATTTGCAGACCGTGTGGATGCAGTGATCGACAAGCCGTATCTTGCACTTGGTGCAGATCTGAGTGCACAGGAACAGATGACAGTCTTATCGTTGCTCGGACTGGATGATATCAATGTGGATGACTATGATATCATCAGCATTACCAATGCAGATGAGCATGAATACCTGGATAAGTATCTGGATGCATCGATCATCGGCACCAGGGCACTTTCTTCTGTTCTGGTCGTTGGGAAAGAAGCCGGAAACGGTATCAGGGTAACGACAAAAAATATTTCCTACTGTACGGAAGGTATGTATCGCAACGCCCTTCTGACGGCGGGCATTGAAGATGCAGATATCACGGTGGCAGGTCCGTTTTCCATTTCCGGGACGGCAGCACTGGTCGGTGCGATCAAAGCATATGAGACGATGACAGGTGAGGAAGTTTCTGATGCAAACCTCGATGCGGCAAACGATGAACTTGTGCTGACCGGTAAACTGGTAGAAGAGATCGGAGATTCTGAAAAAGCAGAAGATCTGATTGCACTGGTGAAAAAGGAAGTGGCAGAAAACAACCTGACCAGTGCGGAAGATATCCAGAACGTGATCGAGCAGGCATGTGAAGAACTGGATATTCATCTTTCTGCTGACAACAAGCAGCAGATTGCCGATTTGATGAAAAAAATAGAAGGACTGGATCTGGATGTGGACAAACTGAAAGATCAGGCAAAGGATCTTTATCAGAAACTGGAAGATCTTGATTTCCATGTGGATAAAGAAAGTGTTGGGAATTTCTTTACACGGATCATTCAGGCAATCGTGGATTTCTTCCGGGGACTGTTCAAATAGAAGGTAATTGGTGACAAAGAATAAGATGGAGGAACTTATGAAAGGAAAAAGAATACGCGGAAAAAAAACGCTGAGTGTTCTGCTTGCTTCCCTGATGGTATTTACGGCAGTTCCGCTTTATGGTTCTGGGACGGTAAAGGCAGCACCGCAGCAGGAAGCAGAAGTGCAGGTACAGGAAGTACAGACACAGGCAGAAAGTGGCCTTTCCAATATTGCAGCAGACTGTGAGATCACTGTTCCGAGTGCGGAAGCAGGAAAAGGTAAGGAAAATCTGGTGGATGGCAATACTTCTACGCTGTGGGTAAACAATGGGGCAGACTGGCCGTGTACGTTAACCTTTGCACTGCCGAAGGCAAACACGAAATGTGTGAAAAAGGTTGTGCTGAAATTCGAATCTGGATTTACTGCGAGGAGCGTCGATGTGTCTTTGAAATATGCACTGAATAACGTAACCAGCGATCTGGTCAGCGTACCGGGATCAGCAAAGACGGCAAAGTTTGACGATGGCTATACGTTTGAATTTGAAAACGCCCAGGCGATGACACATCTGTATGTAGAACTGTCCAATCCGAAGAATAACGAGGAGACCGGAGGTTTCTGGCCGGCGATCGCAGAAGCGGAAATCTACATTGACAATGGTGCGGAAGAAGTCGTAGAACTGGAAAATATTGCTGCAACCAGAAAGCAGGGACTGACGCTGAAAAATGAAGTCAATACCTCTGCAGACAAGGCAAAGATCACCGACAACGATGAGACAACCGCAGCAGCCATTCAGGAGAAAACGTTCGCAGCAGGAAGCAGCGAAACCTTCGCAGAAGTCAGCTTTGGCGTAGAACAGAAGATGCGTCAGATCGTCCTGGCACTGCCAAAGGACAATAAAAATGCATCCTATACCTATAAGCTTTATGGCAAAGCAACGAAAAACGGATCTTATGCAGAGCAGCCGTTTGCTGCAGGAACGATAAATACAGGCTCTGCAAACAAAGTGCAGATCAATGCCGCAGAGGTTGATCCCAGCGTCAAAGATCTGGAATATGAATCCATAAAGGCAGTTTTTGAGGCAGAAAACGATGCCGGAAGAAATAACGTACTTTCTCTGGCAGAGTTCCAGATCCTTGCAAACAAAGCAGCGATTGCAGAAGCCGATACCGAAAATATCGTATGGAGAAGCACTGCACTGCACAGCAATTACAGCCAGGATACGCTGGATCGTATTGTCGATGGAAACAAGAACAATACCTGGAGTGCAGATCAGTATCCGGCTTATGTGGATTTTGATCTTGGTGCAGAGTACGATCTGTCACAGATCGAGGTGTATACACCACAGGAAGGTTATTCCCAGTATTCCCTGTATTATAGCAATGACGGACAGAATTACAGCAAACTTGCCGAAAAAACCAGTACCGACAGTTGTCCGGCAGGCGGTGAAGTTTATCAGGCGGAAGGAAAGAAAGCAAGCAATGTGCGTATCCTGCTCTCTTACAATTCCGCAAGCTCAAAAGCGGTACTGAACGAAGTGCGTATCCTTGGAACAAAGAGAGGGGAAGCAAAGAAAGCTGTATTTACCGCGCCGGTTTCCTATGAAGAATCAGCATATAATACGCAGATCACCACACAGGATACGATCGATGAAGTCTATGGCATTGTCAGCCGTAACCTCGGTAAGCAGTACAAAGACTGGTTTACCTTTGAAGTGAAAGATAAGGCAGAAGGAGCAGCCGATTATTATGAGATCGAAGATGCAGCCGGTAAAGTGAAGATCACCGGCAACAGCGGTGTGACGATCGCAAACGGTCTGAATTATTATCTGAAATATTACTGCAACGTGAGCATCAGCCAGGTCGGTGATCAGGTAACGATGCCGGATCGCATAGTAAAAGTCGGAAACAAAGTACATAAAGAGTGCAAAGTGGCACTGCGTTATGCGTACAACTACTGTACGATGTCCTATTCGATGGCATTCTGGGGTGAGGACGAGTGGAGAAAAGAACTTGACTGGCTGGCACTCAATGGTGTCAATGTCGTGCTGGATATCACAGGACAGGAGGAAGTCTGGAGAGAGTTCTTAAGTACACTTGGCTATACACACGAAGAGATCAAGGATTATATCGCAGGTCCTGCTTACTATGCATGGGCATACATGGCAAACCTTTCCGGATACGGCGGACCGGTTCATGATTCCTGGTTTACCAGGAGAACGGAACTTGCAAGAAAGAACCAGCTCATCATGCGCAGACTTGGTATGCAGCCGATCCTTCAGGGATACAGCGGAATGGTTCCGGTTGATGTGCAGAGCAAGGCAAAAGGAGATTATGCACTGACGGATAACGATGTGATCCCGCAGGGAACCTGGTGCTCCTTCCAGCGTCCGTACATGCTGCGCACCACGACAGCGGCATACGACAAATATGCAAAATTATTCTATGCGTGTCAGAAAAATGTTTACGGAGATGTAACACATTATTATGCAACAGATCCGTTCCATGAAGGTGGAAATACCGGTGGTATGTCCACAAGCGATGTAAGTTCAGAAGTGTTGAATTCTATGCTGGAGTTTGACAAAGATGCCGTCTGGGTGATCCAGGCATGGCAGGGCAATCCGAGTGCCGGACTGATAAACGGACTGAGTGGAAGAAAAGAGCATGCACTTGTTCTGGATCTCTATGCAGAGAAAGATACGCACTGGAATGATAATAATTACTCCGGTGGAAAAGAATTCCAGAAAACGCCGTGGGTTTACTGTATGCTGAACAACTTCGGCGGACGTATGGGACTGCACGGACATATGGACAACATCGTCAGCGGCGTGGTCGATGCGGCAAACAACAGTGAAATGCTGACTGGTATCGGTATCACTCCGGAGGGTTCCCAGAACAATCCGGTACTGTATGATTTATTATTTGAAACCGTTTGGTGTGACGATGCGACAAAACCGCTGACTGAGATCAATACCGATCAGTGGCTCAAAGACTATGTGACAAGACGTTACGGAGCAGAGAGTGAATCTGCCTATGAAGCGATGAAGATCCTCGAAAATACCGTTTACAAGGCATCTCTGAACATGCTTGGACAGGGTGCACCGGAATCCTATATCAATGCCCGTCCGTCAGAGAGCATCGGTGCAGCTTCCACCTGGGGAAATGCAGTGATCAGTTACAACATGGAAGATCTGGAAGATGCGGCAGAATTGCTGATGGAAGATTATGATATCTTAAAAAACAGTGGCGCTTACCTTTATGATCTGGCAGATGTGCTCAAACAGGTATTATCCAATTCTTCCCAGAAGTACCATGCAGCGATGGTCAGTGCATACCGTGCCGGTAATCTGGAAGAATTTACAGAGGCATCTGATCAGTTCCTGGGTCTGATCGATAAAGTGGAAGAAGTGCTCGGAACAAGAACCGAATTTCTGTTTGGTACTTGGGTAGAGCAGGCAAAAGCACTGGCAGACGGTGACGATGATTTCACAAGAGATCTCTATGAACTGAATGCAAAATCCCTGGTAACAACCTGGGCATCTTATCCGCAGGCAGAAAGCGGCGGTCTGAAAGACTACTCCAACCGCCAGTGGGCAGGACTTACCAAAGATTTCTATAAACAGCGCTGGACGATGTGGATCAACCAGAAAAAGGCAGAACTGAAAGGCGAAAGTACACAGAGCATCAACTGGTTTGCCTTTGAATGGGCATTCGCAAGAAGCCACACCGAATATACGACAACGGCGTCCGGCAAAGATTTGAAGGAACTTGGCGAAGATATTCTGGAAAATTATGGTATGAGAACTCCGGCATCGGTTTCTACAAAGGATTATGATGTCAGCAAAATGACCATAAAAGAGGTCGGATCAGAAGAAACGGATAAGGAACAGGATGCGGCTGTCAATGTACTGGACGGCAATTCCGCTACCATCTGGCATTCCAATTACTCAACCGGACAGGATACATCTTCTTATGAAAACCATTACCTGGTATTCGAACTGGAAGAAGCAGCCAAGCTTGACGGACTGCGTTATCAGCCAAGACAGGATGGAAACACAAATGGCATCGTAAAAGCATATGAGATTTATACCAGTACGGATGGGGAAATTTATACAAAGGCAGCCAGTGGAGAATGGGAAGCAGATGCTTCCTGGAAACTGGCAGAATTTGAAAATCCGGTGACGGTAAAATATGTGAAATTTGTGGTTAAAGATGCGGAAGGAAGCGGATGCTTCAGTTCAGCCGCAGAAATCCGTCTGACCGTTTTTGACCTTGCTGAGGAGGAAGAAAAGACGAGCTTAAATCATGCAGCAACCTCAGCAAAGACGGAATACAAAGAAGCAGATTATCCGGCAGAAGATTATGCGGAAATCAAAGATCTGATCAGCCGTGCAGAAGAACTGGCACAGAATCCGAAAGCCAAGAAAAAGGATGTTGCCAAGGCGCAGGAGAATCTGAAGCAGGCAATCGAAAATCTGAAAGCAGTACCACAGAAATATCGCGCACAGATTACTGATCTGGATGCGCAGGCAGCAGAAAAAGCAAAAGAAAAAGATACATACACGGCAGAAAGCTGGAGTAAGCTGGAAGCAGCAAAAACAAATGCAGAAAACATGAAAGCGTCTGGAAATGCAACAGCAAAACAACTCAAAGAAGCGGCAGATCAGTATCTGGAAGCACTGAATGGTCTGCAGGTGAAGAAACCGGATGATAACAAACCGAATCAGACGGAAAAACCAGACCAGACAGAAAAGCCAAATGACAACAAATCTGACCAGAACAACAATGCTTCTGCCACAAAGGTCGGCGATGTGATCGCAGATGCATCCGGAATCTTCAACTACACGATCACCGGAAACGATACCGTTGAAGTGAAAAATATGACTGCAAAAGGCAAGACAAAGAAAGCAGTGAAGATTTCCGCAACGATCAAGGCGAACGGAAAGACTTATAAAGTAACCGGTATCGCTACAAATGCGTGCAAAGGCAATAAGAAGATGACTTCTCTTACAATCGGAAACAATGTAACAAAGATTGGCAGAAATGCATTTGCAAACTGCACGAAGCTGACGAAAGTGACCGTAAACGGCAGCAAGCTGAAAACCATCGGCAAGAATGCATTCAAAGGCGATAAGAAGTTAAAGAACATCAGCCTGAAGAAAGTAAAATCTCTGAAAAAAGTAGAGAAAGCGGCATTTCAGGGTATCTCGAAAAAAGTAACCGTAAAAGTGCCGAGAAACAAAAAGAAAGCTTACAGCAGACTGCTGAAAAAAGGCGGCATTGCAGCAGGCAGAGTAAAGTAAAAGAAAATGGTATAGAAGGATTCCGTCAGACATAGGATAGCATGAGAGAAGCGGAAAGGCTGAATTCCGTTGAGAGGATTTTTATATAAAAACTGGAAAACGATGCTTTTTCAAATCTATCTGTTTGTATTGTTTGCAGGGATTGGCATTGGCAGCGCGGAATATATCCGCTGGAGTGGGAAAATACTTCCGACTTCAGCGGATATTCCGCCTAAAATCGCCCTGACTTTTGATGACGGTCCGCATCCGGTCTATACGAAGAAACTTCTGAAAGGTCTGAAGGAACGTGGTGTAAAAGCAACGTTTTTTCTGATCGGAGAAAACATTGAAGGAAATGAGGAATTGGTCCGGCAGATGGCAGAAGATGGACATCTGATCGGTAATCATACCTGGTCACATGTTGATATTACAAAAATGTCTGATTCGCAGGCGTGCCAGGAAATCACAAAGACGAGTGAACTGGTGAAAAGCATTGTCGGATATGATACAGAGTATATCCGGCCGCCGTTTGGAGCATGGAATAAAAATCTGGAATGTGGATTTGAAATGTTTCCGGTGCTGTGGACGATCGATCCTCTGGACTGGAAAACAGAAAATACCGGTCAGATTGTAAAGCAGGTCGTAGCGGAAGCCAAAGAAAATGCAGTGATCCTGTTACATGACCGCTATGAATCTTCGGTCGAAGCAGCTTTTCAGATCATAGATATTTTAAAGAAGCAGGGATATGAGTTTGTGACAGCCGATAAGCTGGTACTGGAGTAAAAGAACCACAGAGGGGAGGAAAAACGTTGGATTTATTTGATTACATGAGAGAAACCAAAATGGAGAGTGAAGCACCGCTTGCTTCCAGGATACGGCCAAGAACACTGGATGAGATCGTCGGGCAGCAGCATATTCTGGCAAAAGACAAATTGCTGTACCGGGCGATCCAGGCAGATAAACTGAGTTCGGTTATCTTTTACGGACCGCCGGGAACGGGAAAGACGACGATCGCAAAAGTGATCGCAGGTACAACAAGTGCTGCTTTTACGCAGATCAATGCCACGGTGGCGGGTAAAAAAGACATGGAAGAAGTTGTTGCGGAAGCAAAACAGCGGATGGGCATGTACGGGAAACGGACCATTTTATTTGTGGATGAGATCCATCGCTTTAATAAAGGACAGCAGGATTATCTGCTTCCGTTTGTCGAGGACGGGACGCTGGTGCTGATCGGGGCAACAACGGAGAATCCTTATTTCGAAGTAAATGGTGCTTTGCTTTCCAGATCCAAGGTGTTTGAACTGAAACCACTTGAGAAAGACGATATCAGGAAACTGATCTGGCGTGCGGTTACAGACAGTGAACGCGGCATGGGCGCATATGATGTCTGCATGGATGACGAAGCGGCAGATTTTCTGGCAGAAGCGGCAGACGGAGATGCCAGATCGGCACTCAATGCAGTGGAACTTGGTGTGCTTACAACTAAACGCGCGGCAGATGGAAAGATTCATTTTACGATTGATGTGGCATCGGAGTGTATCCAGAAACGTGTGATCCGCTATGACAAGGCAGGTGACAACCACTATGACACGATCTCAGCCTTTATCAAGAGTATGCGGGGGTCCGATCCGGATGCGGCAGTCTATTATCTGGCAAGAATGCTTTACGCAGGAGAAAGTGTAACCTTTATCGCCCGAAGGATCATGATCTGTGCCTCAGAGGATGTCGGAAATGCAGATCCGCAGGCACTTCAGGTGGCGGTTGCAGCGGCACAGGCAGTGGAACGCGTCGGTATGCCGGAGTCGCAGTTGATCCTTTCCCAGGCAGCGATTTATGTAGCGTGTGCACCGAAAAGCAATGCAGCGACCAATGCGATCTTTTCGGCGCTGGAGTCGGTGAAAAATAAAAAAGCTTCCGTGCCGCCATATTTGCAGGACGCACATTATGGCGGAGCAGGGAAGCTTGGAAGGGGCATTGGTTATGAATATGCACATGATTTTCCAAAACATTTTTCGAAACAGCGTTATCTGCCATATGAACTTGGCGATGTGAAATTCTATGAACCGAGTGACAGCGGTTACGAACAGCAGATCAAAAAGCATCTGGACTGGCTGCATGAAGAATGATTTTAACAAAAAACATCAGGACAGAAGCTGTGTCATCAAAAACTGGTAGACAACTTCACATTTGTTTTTCCAGGCACGGCACATCGCTTCTGCCTGCTTTTTATCCGGAACGGTAAGAGTCAGATCGATCAGATCAGACTCTTTTTCTTTTATAATACAGTGAACGGCATAGTCTTTTGCTGTGGTGCGGTAATAGTCTGCGGTAACCGAGACTTCATTTCGCAGTTCAATCTTGTGTTCCTGAAGATACTGGTCGGCTTCTTCCTGGATCGTATGCGGGATGCGGTCACAGAAATAGCCAAGAGCTTCACGTCCGCTTTTGGTAAGCTGAAACTGTGTTGTATTGCGGATGGTCTGGGAAATGACAAGACTGGCTTCTTCCAGTTCAGAAAAAGCCTGTTGCAGCGTGAAATAATTGGTGTAGCCGCGATCCAGCAGAAAGCTGGAAATCTGGCTGTTTGTCAGTGGAAAATCAACGCGGTCAAGCATATATAAGATAATCAATTTATAAAGTGTAAATGGTTCAGCCATAAAATACCTCCCTGTGTATGGAAAATCTGTACAAAAACAGATGGTTTCAAGTATGCGTCAGATTTTGGTGAAAAGCCGTCCCTGCCAGGTGTTATGGAGCTTCAGTTCATGGTGGATGTGGTTCAGGACACGGCGCTTTTTCAGACTCCAGAGTGGTGCGATCAGAAGATCACTGGGTCCGTCCCCGGTCAGACGGTGGATCGTGATATCAGGTGAGAGCACTTCCAGGCAGCGGATCACAAGCGAAACATATTCATCTTCAGAGAAAATGTGAAATCCAGTCTGCTCATAATAGCTGGCAAGATCCGTGTTTCGGAGCACATGCAGAAGCTGCAGTTTGATACCGTCAATGTGGTGTGCATTTAAGTAACGCATGGTTGCAAGAATATCCTCTGTGCTTTCACCGGGAAGTCCAAGGATTGTGTGGACGACCGTTTCAAGTCCCCGTGCCTGCAGCTTTGCAAGCGTATCCTCAAAACAGCTAAGCGGGTAACCTCTGCGGATAAAAGCAGCGGTGCGATCATGAATCGTCTGTAATCCCAGTTCTACCGTGACCGGCTTCTTTTTATTCAGGTCAGATAACAGTTTCAGTGTCTCATCCGGCAGACAGTCGGGTCTTGTGCCGATCGAAAGCCCGACGATATCTTTGTGTTCGATCGCTTCTGTAAAAATACGTTCCAGATACGGAAGCGGAGCGTATGTATTTGTATATGCCTGAAAATAGGCAATAAAATGATTCGCCGGAAATTTCTGCGCAAGGCATGCTTTTTGTTCTTCAATCTGCTGCCGGATCGGGTGTGTACGTTCTCCGGCAAAATCACCACTGCCGCCCTCGCTGCAGAAAATACAGCCACGGCTGCCAAGAGTACCGTCCCGGTTTGGACAGGTCATGCCGCCATTCAGGGAAACTTTGTAGATTTTCTCGCCGTAACGGCTGCGTAGGTGATAATCGAGGGAACGGTATGGTTTCCCGCCAAAATCAAGTGGTGCGACATACATAAGAGATACCTCCGTGCTATAGACGCTTCGTATGCCAGAGCGTACGTGCGTTTTCCTTGAACTTTATCATAGCATCTGCTTTTACAAAAATCAAGGTGGCACGTTCAGGAATGCTTCCGGTAAAAGGTTACAGAAAAAAGGTTTGCGGCATTTCCTATGGTATGATAGAATGGATAGAAGAAAGCAGGGGTGTGCATGGCATACCTTAGGATATTTTACAGAAAGGAATCCGAAAGATGAGTATACTGATTAAAAACGGCAGAGTGATCGATCCGGACACCAGAAAAGATGGCCGGTATGATATCCTGATCCAGGAGGATAAGATCGTAAAAGTAGAGCAGGAGATAAAAGAAAAGGCAGACGAAGTGATCGATGCAGACGGCTGTTACGTGATGCCTGGTCTGATCGACCTGCATGTTCATTTGAGAGATCCTGGACAGACTTATAAGGAAACAGTTGAGACAGGAGCGATGGCAGCAGCACACGGAGGATTTACGACAGTATTGGCGATGCCAAATACAAAGCCAGTGACGGATGACAGACTGAATATCCGCTATGTACACAACAAAGCAAAGATGAATGCACCGATCCATGTGCTGCAGGCAGGAGCGATCACAAAAGGACAGAAAGGAAAGGAACTTTCCGATATACCGTCTATGGTGGCAGAAGGTTCCCCGGCGATCAGCGAGGATGGCAAATCGGTTATGGATTCCCTGCTCTGCAAGGAAGCAATGAAGATCGCAGCAGAGTGCGGGATTCCGGTTATGGCACACTGCGAGGACATTGACCTTGTGGACGGCGGTGTGGCAAACGACGACGAATACATCCGCAAACAGGGACTGCGCGGTATCAGCAATGCCGTTGAGGACATTATCGCCGTGCGGGATGTGATGCTGGCAGGAGAGACCGGAGCACATCTGCATCTGTGCCACTGCTCCACTTACGGAAGTGTGGAGATCGTCAAGCATGCAAAGAAACATGGCATACATGTGACGGCAGAGGTATGCCCGCATCATTTTACCCTGACATCCAAAGATGTCGATGCCAGTGATGCGAACTATAAAATGAACCCGCCGCTGCGTACGAAAAAAGACGTTGATGCCTTAAAACGTGGATTGCGTGATGACATTATGGATGTGATCGCGACCGACCATGCACCGCACAGCGAAGAGGAAAAGAGACGCTCCTTTACGGCAGCACCGTTTGGCATTGTCGGACTGGAGACAGCCGTTCCACTTACCATCAGTGAACTGGTAGAAAAAGAGTACCTCACACCGATGCAGATGGCAGAAAAGATGAGTTACAATCCGGCAAAGATTTTAGGACTGGACAAAGGTTCCCTTGCAGAGGGCAAGATTGCCGATGTGGTCATCATTGATCCGAACGAAGAGTATGTGATCGATAAAAACACCTTCGCATCCAAAGGACGCAATACACCGTTCCACGGCAGAACCGTACGAGGTAAAGTCAAAGTGACGATCTGCGACGGAAAAGTGGTTTACAAAGATAAATAAGCAAAAGAGAGGATAAGATTATGATTCAGAAATTGATCCAGAAGATCCAGAAAACACATGCACCGATCGTGGTAGGACTCGATCCGATGCTTTCCTATGTACCGGCTCATATCCAGAAACGTGCGTTTGAAGAACACGGTGAGACACTGGAAGGGGCAGCAGAAGCCATCTGGCAGTACAACAAAGAGATCGTAGACCATGTGTACGATCTGATCCCGGCAGTAAAACCGCAGATCGCCATGTACGAACAGTTCGGTATTCCAGGTCTTGTGGCATTTAAAAAGACGGTAGATTACTGCAAATCCAAAGATCTTGTTGTGATCGGCGATATCAAACGAGGCGATATTGGATCGACATCCGCAGCTTATGCGGTCGGACATCTCGGAAAGGTCAAAGTTGGCAGCAACAGCTTTGCAGGATTTGACGAAGATTTTGTTACGGTCAATCCATACCTTGGAACCGACGGTGTAAAACCGTTTGTAGATGTCTGCAAAGAGGAGAAAAAGGGTCTGTTCATCCTTGTCAAGACTTCCAATCCGTCAAGCGGTGAGTTCCAGGATCGTCTGATCGACGGCCGTCCGCTCTACGAGCTGGTTGGTGAACAGGTTGCAAAATGGGGCGAAGAGTGCATGGGCGATGATTACAGCTATGTCGGAGCCGTTGTCGGAGCGACTTATCCGGAACAGGGAAAAGTGCTGCGTAAGATCATGCCGAAGTCCTTTATCCTGGTACCGGGATACGGTGCACAGGGCGGAAAAGGAGCCGATCTGGTACATTTCTTTAACGAGGACGGACTGGGTGCGATCGTAAACTCATCCAGAGGAATCATTGCAGCTTACAAACAGGAACAGTACGCAAAATACGGCGAGGAGCATTTCGCTGAGGCATCCAGAGCTGCTGTTGAAGCAATGATCGCGGACATCGGAAGTGCACTTGAGAGAGCAAAATAATTTTCTGTATTTCGTCAGAGAGGAATTATTACAGAAAAAGAAATGAGGATTTTAATATGGCTGGCAAATATAAAGAACTTGCAGAAGTTTTAAGCCAGGAGTGCATCGCTCCTGATATTTACAGTATGTGGCTTCAGACAGACAAGATCGCAGAAAATGCTGTTCCGGGACAGTTTATTTCCGTATACAGCAACGATGGCAGCAGACTTCTGCCGCGTCCGATCAGTCTGTGCGAGATTGATAAGGAAAAAAAAGCACTTCGTATCGTTTACCGTGTGGCAGGAAAAGGAACGGCGGAGTTTGCACAGTATAACAAAGGCGATAAGATTGAGATTTTAGGGCCGCTCGGAAATGGATTTCCACTTGAACGTGCAGAAGGCAAAAAAGTATTTCTGATCGGCGGCGGCATCGGTATCCCGCCGATGGTTGAGCTTTCCAAACAGCTTCCGGGTGAAAAGACGGTGATCGCCGGATACCGCGATGACAAACTGTTCTTAAGAGAAGAGCTGGAGCAGAATGCGGGATTTTATGCGGCAACTGAGGATGGCAGCGTTGGTACAAAGGGAAATGTACTGGATGCGATCCGTGAGAACAAACTTACCGCAGATGTGATCTATGCCTGCGGACCGACTCCGATGCTCCGTGCACTGAAAGCCTATGCACAGGAACAGGATATCGAGTGCTGGATTTCCATGGAAGAGCGTATGGCATGCGGCATTGGTGCCTGCCTTGCCTGCGTCTGCCAGTCAAAGGAAATAGATGATCATTCCCATGTACATAACAAACGTGTCTGCAAAGACGGACCGGTATTTCTGGCAACGGAGGTGGAACTGTGAGCACAAAGATAAGTACAAGCGTAAATATCGCCGGAGTTGAACTGAAAAATCCGGTCATGACAGCATCCGGAACCTTTGGCTCCGGGGCAGAATACAGTGAATTTGTAGATCTGTCAAAGCTTGGTGCAGTTGTCACAAAGGGGGTGGCAAATGTACCGTGGCCAGGTAATCCGACTCCGCGTGTGGCAGAAGTTTACGGCGGTATGTTGAATGCCATCGGACTTCAGAATCCGGGCATTGATGTATTTGTAAAACGCGACATTCCGTTTCTGAAACAGTACGATACCAAAATCGTGGTCAATGTCTGCGGGAAGAGTACAAAAGATTACTGTGAAGTTGTAGAGAGACTGGCAGACGAGCCGGTGGATCTGCTGGAGATCAACATCTCCTGCCCGAACGTCAAAGAAGGCGGCATTGCGTTTGGACAGAATCCAAAATCGGTTGAGGATATTACGAAAGCGATCAAACGTGTGGCAAAACAGCCGGTGATCATGAAGCTCAGCCCGAACGTGACTGATATCACGGAGACGGCAAGGGCAGCAGAGGCCGGCGGTGCAGACGCACTTTCTCTGATCAACACGCTGACCGGTATGAAGATTGACATCAATCGCAGAAAGTTTGTTCTGGCAAATAAGACCGGAGGTATGTCCGGTCCGGCAGTCAAACCGGTTGCTGTGCGTATGGTATATCAGACTGCACAGGCAGTACGCCTTCCGATCATTGGTATGGGCGGCATCATGAATGCAGAGGATGCCCTGGAGTTTATCCTGGCGGGAGCGACCGCCGTGTCCGTAGGAACCGCAAACTTTATCGATCCGATGACAACCGTCAAAGTGGCCGAAGGGATCGAAGCATATATGAGAGCACAGAACGTATCCGATATCAGGGAACTGATCGGTGCCGTGCAGTAAGGAGATAAGAAATGGAACAGTATAAACAGGAATTTATTGAATTTATGGTAGATTGTGATGTATTAAAGTTCGGTGATTTCACACTGAAGAGCGGAAGAAAATCTCCATTCTTTATGAATGCCGGAGCTTATGTGACCGGTTCTCAGTTAAAGAAACTGGGTGAATATTATGCAAAAGCGATCCATGACCGGTATGGCGATGACTTCGACGTACTGTTCGGACCGGCTTACAAAGGAATCCCGCTTGGTGTTGTGACAGCCATCGCATACAGCGAGCTTTACGGCAAAGAAGTACGCTATTGCTCTGACCGTAAAGAAGAAAAAGACCACGGTGCAGATAAGGGAAGCTTTCTTGGAAGCAAGTTAAAAGACGGTGACCGCGTGATCATGATCGAGGACGTAACAACTTCCGGTAAATCTATGGAAGAGACGGTTCCGAAGGTAAAGGGAGCAGCCGATGTGACGATCGTTGGTCTGATGGTTTCTCTTGACCGTATGGAAGTCGGAAAGGGCGGAGAGAAATGTGCCCTGGATGAGGTAAAAGATCTTTACGGTTTTGAGACCGCGGCGATCGTAAATATGCAGGATGTAGTAGAGCATCTGTACAACCGGGAATATAATGGAAAAGTGATCATTGATGATACACTCAAGGCAGCAATCGATGCATATTACGCACAGTACGGAGCAAAATAATCCTGGGCAAAGCGGTGAAAAGGAGGCTTTTCATGAACGAAAAGATTTTTAAGACGATCAGAGGCACCGGCGCGGCAAGTCTTGCAGTAGGGATTGTAGTTCTGGTAACCGGGATCTCAGCCGGAGTTATGATGATCGTAAATGGTGCAAGACTTCTGAAATGCAAAAGTCAGGTATTGATCTGATCTTATGAAGAAGGAGACAAAAAAGAAAATAAGGATACTGGGTGCCGTGCTGTTTTTTGCGTATATGCTGGCTCTGACGTATTTTCTGTTTTTTGCGGAAGGATATGGCAGGGCGATAGAAGGAAGGACTTACGCCTACAATCTCAAGCCATTTCGGGAGATACAAAGATTCTGGGTACACAGAGAAACGCTCGGCACCTTTGCAGTATTCTGCAATCTGGCAGGAAATGTGATCGGGTTCATTCCTTTTGGAATGATCCTTCCGGTCATCTGGCCGAAAACAGGCTCTTTTGTGCGTATCCTGCTTCTTAGCTTCGAGTTCAGTCTGTGTGTTGAGATCATACAGCTTGTCTGGAAGGTGGGAAGCTTTGATGTGGATGATCTGCTGTTGAATACGCTGGGAGGTGTGGCCGGCTATCTGCTGTTTTACTTCTGTAATAAGATAAGGAGAAGAATTTATGGCTAAAAAGCGCATGTACTCTTTTGCAAAAGAAAAACATTCCGGAAAAGGTGTACTTTCCACGGTACTGGGCATACTGTCTCTGATCATATTCGGAGTGCTTGCATGGCTGGCATACTATCTGGACGGACAGGGCGGTATTTATCTTGGCAGCATCGGACTGCTTGGAATCGTGTTTGCACTGTGTGGTGTGGTTTTCGGTCTGATGGGATTTGCAGAGGACAATGTACGTTACCTTTTTGCAAAGGTTGGAGCAATATTAAATGGAATCATGCTCGCTTTGTGGGTATTTGTGATTTTGATAGGAATTTAACCAAATCAAGTAGCAAAGCGGATTGCGAATATCCGCTTGACTGGAAATAAAAAGAAACAGGCGGTGAAAATGGATATGACTTTATTAGAAGAACGCGATGCACTCGCGGTGGAACGACTGACATCCATAACAAAAGAACATACCGCACAGGAGCCGTTTGGAGAATATTTCAGAAAAACGGCTTCTTTTGTTATAAAAATGGATGCGTTATACAAAGAAATCCGGCAGGGAAAAACGAAACATTACACGCTGGAACAATGGCAGAAACAAAACAAAAGTCTTTATGAAGATATTCTTCCGGAAAACTATGCTCACAGCTACGGCAATCCGCAGTATGCAGTGGCAGAGCTTGGGGAGATCCACGGGCGGATCCTGAGCTTTCTGTATACAGAACTGTATGCACTGATTCCCTATACATTTGAACAGCGGCTGGAAGAAAAAGTGATCCTGCAGGAACTGCTGATCGAAGTGTACAACTGTTTTGAGGGAGAAGAACTTCCGGGTTATCGAAGGATCCAGCAGATCCTTTACTGGTTTGAAAGTGATTACAGTGAGATTACCGTGGCACACCGTATCCGTGAGGCGGTAGATCCAACACTGGATTTTGCAGTAAAGATCGTGATGGAATCGGATCTTACGGATCTTCGCTATCTTTATCAGTATGGTGAATACATCACGGAAAATGAACAGAAAATGGCAGAATTTATGAACCATCTGGATGAAGAGACGATAGAAAAGATGGCAGATACCTTTACAGAAGGCTACCGGATCGGATTTGTACTTGGGGGAAAAGACCTCTCGAAAAAGCAGACCGTCAATATCCGTTATCAGATTGGCTTTGAACGTATGGTACGAAAGGCAATCTGCAATTTTGAAAAAATGGGATTAAAACCAATCATTTACCGTGCGGCAGCCGAACGAATCAACCGGAAAGGAGTACACCGGATCGGTTATTACGGGGCAGTCCCGAACCGTCAGTTTGATTATGACCACCGGGCAGACCAGGCAGTTTATCTGGATAAGGCGTTTATGGAACGCCGCCTTGGTGTGATGCGCTCTGCTTATGAGACATACAAAACACTGGCAAAAGGACATGCAGGTCCGGCATGTATCGATACGTTTGGTGAAACAGAGTTTTATCCACAGGCAAAGAAGGAAGCCTATTATTTATCGGATAAACAGAAAAAACTCCAGACACAGATGGATAATGAAGCGGTACAGATCACGAACCGCTATATAATAGGGAAGGAACGCAGCTTCACGATCATTGCTTTTCCGGTGCCGGAAATAGGAGCACAGTTCGAAGAAATTTTCAGGGAAACGATAAGGATCAATACGCTTGATTATCAGCTTTATGCGGATATCCAGCAAAAAATGATCGATGCCCTGGATCAGGGCGAGAGCGTACATGTGCTGGGAAAAGGGGAAAATCATACCGATATGCACATTGCATTGCATAAGCTGGATGATCCAAAGAGCCAGACCAATTTTGAAAACTGTGTGGCAGATGTCAACATTCCGGTCGGCGAAGTCTTTACCTCCCCGGTACTGACGGGAACCTGTGGTGTCCTTGAGGCATGCAAGGTTTATCTGGAAGGCCTGAAATACGAAAAACTCCATCTGGAATTTGAAGATGGTATGGTAAAAGCATATACCTGCAAGAATTTTGAACAGCCAGAAGAAAATCAGAATTACGTCCGTGAAAATGTGCTGGCAAACCATGAAACACTGCCAATCGGGGAATTTGCGATCGGAACCAATACAGCAGCTTATGCGATGGCAAGAGCGTATCATATCGAAGGAAAACTGCCAATCCTGATCGCAGAAAAGACAGGACCACATTTTGCAGTAGGAGATACCTGCTATAGCTGGGCGGAAGATACACCGGTTTACAACCCGGATAAAAAAGAGATCATCGCAAGAGATAATGAGATTTCCATTTTGCGAAAAGAGGATCCGGGAAAAGCGTATTTTGGACATCATCTGGATATTACCATTCCATATGATGAACTGGGAAGCATTGAAGTGGAATGTAAAGACGGCAGAAAAATACCGGTTTTTTCAGAAGGAGAATTTGTACTTCCTGGGACAGAAGAGCTGAACCGCTATCTGGATTTTTCGGGTTTTGCAGTTGACAATGAAAGAAAGTATTAGTAGAATTATAGGATGCAGGGTTGTAAAACCGCACGACAGAGGTGATAAACCTCAGAATCTGACAATTTAACATGCGAAAAGGAGATTGAACCATGGCAAAGGTTGGAATTGTAATGGGAAGCGACTCAGATATGCCGGTTATGGCAAAAGCTGCAGACGTTTTAGAGAAACTGGGCATTGATTATGAGATGACGATCATCTCAGCACATCGCGAACCGGATGTTTTCTTTGAATATGCAAAGACGGCAGAGAGCAAAGGTTTTAAAGTGATTATTGCCGGAGCAGGTATGGCAGCTCATCTGCCAGGCATGTGTGCAGCAATCTTCCCAATGCCGGTCATCGGCATTCCGATGCATACAACATCTCTTGGCGGCAGAGATTCTCTGTACTCGATCGTACAGATGCCGACAGGTATTCCGGTAGCAACCGTAGCGATCAACGGCGGGGCAAACGCAGGTATTTTAGCTGCGAAGATCCTTGCTACTTCTGATGAGGAACTGCTTTCCAGACTGAAAGCATATTCTGAAGAAATGAAAGAACAGGTTGTGGAAAAAGACGCAAAGCTTCAGAAAGTTGGATACAAAAATTATGCGTAACTGTTCAGTAACTTCACAGTTACACATGCAAAAATCCATTAAAAATTGTTTTACAATGGGATTTTTGCACACTTGAATCAGATTCTTACGGTCTCAGCAGCAAGTGCTTCGACCTGTACTGAATAGTTACAATTACAGACATTATAAAAGCAAACCCCAAGGGAGGACAAAAGCATGGATTACAAGAAAGCCGGAGTGGATATCGAGGCAGGATACAAGTCAGTAGAACTGATGAAGGAACATATCAAGAAAACAATGAGAAGCGAAGTGCTGACCAACATCGGAGGATTTTCAGGTGCATTTTCCATGGAGAAATTCAAAGACATGGAAAAACCGACACTGGTTTCCGGTACGGATGGTGTAGGTACCAAACTGAAACTGGCATTTATTCTTGATAAACATGATACCGTTGGTATCGACTGCGTTGCCATGTGTGTAAATGATATAGCCTGTGCAGGTGGAGAACCGCTGTTTTTCCTGGATTACATTGCCTGTGGCAAGAACTATCCGGAAAAGATCGCCCAGATCGTAAGCGGTGTGGCAGAAGGCTGCGTACAGTCTGATGCAGCACTGATTGGCGGAGAGACCGCTGAGATGCCGGGATTCTATCCGGTAGATGAGTACGACCTGGCTGGTTTTGCAGTTGGTGTTGTGGATGAAAAAGACCTGATCACAGGAAAAGATTTAAAAGAAAAAGACGTTCTGATCGGCATCGCTTCTTCCGGTGTACACAGCAACGGATTCTCACTGGTAAGAAAAGTATTCAGCATGGATGAAAAGACACTGAACACTTACCATGAAGAACTTGGAAAGACTCTGGGCGAAGCTCTGATCGCACCGACCAAGATCTATGTGAAAGCACTTCGCAGCGTCAAAGAAGCAGGCGTCCGCGTAAAAGGCTGCAGTCACATCACAGGCGGCGGATTCTATGAGAACGTTCCGCGTATGCTGCCGGAAGGCGTACGTGCTGTGATCCGCAAAGACAGCTACGAAGTTCCGGCAATCTTCAAGATGCTGGCAAGAGAAGGCCAGATTGAAGAACAGATGATGTACAATACATACAATATGGGTATCGGTATGGTTGTTGCAGTTGATCCGGCAGACGTTGACAAGACGATGGAAGCGATCAAAGCAGCAGGAGAGACCGCTTACGTGATCGGTGAGATCGAGAACGGCGAGAAGGGTGTGACCTTATGCTAAAACTGGTAGTACTGGTATCCGGAGGCGGAACCAATCTTCAGGCGATCATCGACGGGATCAAGGATGGAAGTATTCCAGATACCGAGATCAAAGCCGTGATCAGCAACAATAAAAATGCCTATGCGCTGCAAAGAGCAAAGGATCATAACATTGCGGCAACATGCGTTTCACCAAAAGATTTTAAAGACCGCGCAGCATTTAACCAGGCACTTCTGGAGAAGATCCAGTCCTACGAGCCAGATCTCATTGTTCTGGCAGGCTGTCTGGTCGTGATCCCGGAGATCATGGTGGATGCCTATCCGAACAAGATCATCAACATCCATCCGTCTCTGATCCCGGCATTTTGTGGAACGGGCTATTACGGACTGAAAGTACACGAAGGTGTGCTTTCGCGCGGAGTAAAAGTGACTGGTGCAACCGTTCATTTTGTAGATAAAGGCACGGATACCGGTCCGATCATCCTTCAGAAGGCAGTGGAAGTACAGCAGGGCGATACGCCTGAAGTGCTCCAGAGACGTGTGATGGAACAGGCAGAATGGAAGATCATGCCGCAGGCGATCCGTCTGATCGCAGAAGGAAAAGTCCGTGTGGAAAATGGCAAAACGATAATCACAGAATAGAGAAGATGCCGGGATTGCAAAAATGCGAAACAATCCGGAGACATCGTATATTCAAGTACTTTATAATAGAAAGAAGGACGCAGGATGAAAGTATTGATAGTCGGAAGTGGCGGACGTGAGCATGCGATCGCATGGAAAGTCGCACAGAGTCCAAAAGTAGATAAAATTTACTGTGCACCGGGCAATGCCGGAATTGAAGAGTTTGCAGAATGTGTACCGATCCAGGCAATGGAATTTGACAAACTGGTCGCATTTGCAAAAGAACAGGCAATCGATCTGACGGTAGTTGGTATGGATGATCCGCTGGTTGGCGGTATTGTAGATGCATTTGAAGCAGAAGGACTGCGTGTATTCGGACCGCGCAAGAATGCAGCGATCCTGGAAGGTTCCAAGGCATTTTCCAAAGACCTGATGAAAAAATACAACATTCCGACGGCTGCTTACGAGACCTTTACCGATGCATCCGCAGCACTTAAGTATCTGGAAAGTGCAGATTTTCCGATCGTTCTGAAAGCAGACGGACTGGCACTTGGAAAAGGTGTGCTGATCTGCAATACACTGGAAGAAGCAAAAGAGGGCGTAAAGACCATCATGGAGGATAAGAAATTCGGTACGGCCGGAAACACGATGGTGGTAGAAGAGTTTATGACCGGAAGAGAAGTGTCTGTACTTTCTTATGTGGACGGCAAGACCATCAAGACGATGACTTCCGCACAGGATCATAAACGTGCCGGAGACGGCGATACCGGACTGAACACCGGCGGTATGGGAACTTTCTCACCGAGTCCGTTCTATACCGAAGAAGTCGATGATTTCTGCAAAAAATATATTTATCAGGCAACGGTGGATGCGATGGCAGCAGAAGGCAGAGAGTTCAAAGGCATTATCTTCTTCGGACTGATGCTGACGGAAAAAGGTCCGCGTGTCCTGGAATACAATGCAAGATTCGGTGATCCGGAAGCACAGGTTGTCCTGCCGCGTATGAAAACCGATATCATTGACGTTTTTGAGGCGTGCATCGACGGAACACTTGACCAGATCGACCTGCAGTTTGAGGACAATGCAGCAGTCTGCGTCGTACTGGCATCTGACGGTTATCCGGTGAAATACGAGAAAGGCTTTGTGATCAAAGGACTGGATACATTCAAAGGCAAAGATGGTTACTATGTATTCCATGCCGGCAGCAAACGCACCGAAGAAGGCATCGTCACAAACGGAGGCCGTGTACTTGGCGTGACCGCAAAAGGCAAAGACCTCAAAGAGGCACGTGCAAATGCCTATGCAGCGGTAGAGTGGATTGATTTTGAGAATAAATATTATCGTCACGACATTGGAAAAGCGATTGACGAAGCATAAAAGGTTTTGAAGGGAGAACGGAAAATGTGGAAGAAGACATGGAAAATCTGGGCGGTATGCATGATGCTTCTGCTCTGTATTTCCGGTGTGACCGTGTTTGCAAGTGGATCAGATGATAATTCACTTTCTGATCTGGGAATAGAAAATGCAGTCAGTGTATCGCCGGATTTTGATTACAGTACAACAGAATATGAAGTGGTGGTGCCGGAGGGAACAGAGGAACTGCAGTTGGATCCGGTTACTTCAAATGGTGCAGCTACCTGTGATATTTCCGGTCAGACTCTGACAGATGGAAAGACCACAGTATACATAACGGTGACGGCAGAAAGTGGTGTACAGGCGGTTTACACGCTGAATGTACAGGCAGAACATCCAAATGCAGCCGAACAGATCGCAGCAGCAAATGAGACAACGGCTCCGCAGACGGAAACAGAGACACAAAAGGAAGTGCAGACGGAAGCTGTGCAGACCGAAACAGAGACAGAAGCCGTTTCAGATGCTGCTTCGGCAGTGCTTCAGCAGGTAGACAAGCTGAAAAGCGATACGGATTTCAGTATGAAAGTGATCTATGGTCTGATCGCTTTATCCGTACTGCTTCTCTTTGTTGTGATCAATCTGATCCTGAAAAACCGTGATCTTAAGGATGATCTTCGGGATATACAGGAGAAAATGGATCTGCAGACGAATGAGTTTGCCAGAAAAGAGCGTTATCTTGCTACGGAAAACTATTATGCACCGACCCAGCAGCAGGCAGCAACCGGAATGCAGCAGGAAGTACCGCAGCCGGTTCAGCCAACGAAAGAAGCGCCGGCAGTAGAAGAGACGTTTGGCGAGAATAAAAAACGCGCCGATGGAAAAGCGCAGGAACGCCTGTCACGTCGCGAGAAGAAGCACCAGAAAAAAGAGCAGGAAGCAGCGGCTGTGACACAGAATGAACCGAGGAAAGCAGCGGAGACAACACCGCAGAAACCAGCACCGGAGAAAAAGAAAAAAGTAGATGTGGAAATGATCGATCTTTAAAACAGAAAACCGCTTCATGGAAGGAGAAATCCTGCATGAAGCGGTTTTTCCTGTTTTGAAATGTTAAGCCATCAGTGCATCAGCCAGAGCCTCTAACGAAGCAACATCGGTTGCTTTCATGGCAGATTTGATGGTTACGACCGGTTCGACATTGGTGATATTTTTCATTTCACCCATGATTGCCTGCATCTGTTTTGCAGTGCAAGGAGCCCAGGTTCCGTTCTGGATGTAGCCAACTTTCCGTTTCTGGAAGTTCTTTGCTTTAAGCTTACGAAGGAAAGTTTCCATACAAGGGAAGATGCCACCGTCGTAGGATGCAGCGGCAACTACCAGACGGTCATAGCGGTAAGCATCAGCGATCGCAGATGGCATATCATCTCTGGCAAGATCATAAAGCACTACATTTTTTTCGCCCTTTTCTTTGAGGATTTCGGCAAGTTTTTTTGCAGCGGTCATGGTATTTCCATGGATCGAAGCACAGGCGATCACAACGCCTTTTTCTTCCGGTTCGTAGCTGCTCCAGGTCAGATATTTGCCTATGTAATAACCAAGATCTTCTTTCAGGATCGGACCATGCAGCGGGCAGATCATCTGGATATCCAGCGTAGCTGCTTTTTTCAGAAGGTTCTGCACCTGTACACCGTATTTTCCGACAATGTTGATAAAATAGCGTCTTGCTTCATCTTCCCATGGTTCGTCTGCATCCAGGGCACCGAATTTACCGAAACCGTCAGCGGAGAACAGGATCTTTTCAGTCTGCTCATAGGCAACCATAACTTCTGGCCAGTGAACGAGCGGAGCCATGAAGAACTGAAGCGTGTGAGTGCCGAGATTTACGGTATCTCCTTCACCGACAACAACCTTACGGTCATCGCTTAAATCCACATCGAAGAACTGTGCGATCATCGTGAAAGTTTTTGGATTTCCGATCACTTTGATGTCCGGATACAGATCCAGCAGTGTCTTTAAATTTCCGGCATGATCCGGTTCAAGATGAGATACAACCACATAATACGGCTTTTTGTCACCGAGTGTTGCTTTGAGGTTGGCAAGCCATCCTTCAGTGCCGCGGCGGTCTACCGTATCCATGATAGTGATTCTGTCATCCAGGATCACGTAAGAATTGTAGGAAACACCATTTGGAACAACATACTGACTTTCGAAAAGATCAATATTTTTATCATCTACACCAGTGTAAATAATAGAATCAGATATAACAATGTCTTTCATTTAGAACCTCCTGTGTACATTCAGAAATAGTAAGGGAATAGTTACCCTTAGCATTATACCGCGAAAAAAATACTTTGACTACACAAAAATAGAAAAGGTGGTATAATACCAGTAATGCAGGGGCAAAAGCCTGAAAGCACGATGTGCTTGCACAGGAGTGCTTTTATGGCTTAATGCCCCGCTTCGAAATTCGG